>JAQBWE010000315.1 GCA_027625315.1 Planctomycetota bacterium | reverse complement strand
GGCTGCGGAGGCCGAGAGCGCGCGCGACGCCCCGGCCGCGAGCCCGAAACGAGGATCCCATGGTTGACCGTCCCCCGCGGCCCGAATCGGAACTGGAGGCCGTCCTCGAGCGGACCTTCGCGACCTCGCCCGCGACTCCGGAGGCCGGCGGTCAGGGCATGACCCAGGCATTCGCGCGGTTCCGATGGGAGCGCCGCCGGCGCGTGGCGCTCGGAACCGCGGCCTGCGGACTGCTGGTCGCGGGCGTGCTCTGGTGGGCGCGCGCCCCCGATGCACCAAGCGGTCCCGATCGCTCGAACCCGCGCGTCTACGCCAAGTGGCTACACGACCGGGTGTTCGGCCCAACCTCGAACACGAGCGACGAGGACCGGCAGCTCCTACAGCGCGATCCCGCAGCCCGCGCGGAGCATCTCGCGGCGCTCGATCATCCCAGTGGGCTCGTGCGGCGCATGGCAGCCAACACGCTCGCGGCCTGCGGTGTCCCCATTCCCGCGGACAAGCTGACCGCACTGTTGATCGAGTTCCGGGAATATCTCGATGACCCGATCCTCGTGGCCGGCGTAGGTGACGACCAACGAACGGCCACGGATGCGCTGCGGCTCAACCGAAGCGCCACGATGTTCACGATGCTCGAGGCCGCGCTGGTGATGGCCGCGAGCGGACACCCCACCGTCCCCGAGAGTGCGGTGCTGCCCTATCTCACGCATGCGGACGGGCGGCTGCGCGAGAGCGCGCTGCGCTTTCTTGAACATCACGATGGCTACGTTCCCGACGCGCAGATCGCCAACCTCCTCCGCAACGATTCCGATCAGAGCGTGCGCGTCGCGGCTGCCGACGTGCTCGTCGCGACCGGCGGGCAGGCGGGCCTCTTGACGGTTCTCGAGTTCTTTCGAACGCTTCAGGATCCTCCACTCGAGGGCATTCTCGTGGGCGGCCTGAAAGAGGCTGACGGGTTCGAGGCTGTCCTGCGCGCGAAGCTCGCCCGGCCGGATCTCGACGCCGATCTCGCGTTGATTCTGTCGGGCCACCTGGTCGCCCTGGGCGATCCGGAGCCCGCGCGCACGTGGCTCGCGCGCGTGCTGCCCACCATGTCCGGTCCCGCGCTCGTGCGGGCCTTCCACCTCGCCGGCACCCTTGGCGAGGTCGAGACCATGGATCTGGCGCTGGCCCAGACGGCGCGCCTCACGGCCTCCGAACGCCGCTCCCTGGCCAAGGCCATGCTGCGACCGACCCTGGAGTCGGGTGACCTCGAGCGCATCAGGCCGTTGCTGAAGCGGTTCGTGGCCGACTGCCCGGCGCGCGACGCGCACTTGCTCGAGTACCACGCAGAGCACTCGGACCCGGCGGTCCGCGCCCTCCTCCAAGCCGCCATCGAGGCCCTCCAATCGAGCGGGGCGCCGAAATAGGCGGGCCGTCGCGTCGGGCGGAGCGGCGCGGCCGGACGGTTCCCTCGTAGCCTCCCAGCCTGCATGAACGAGGAAATCACATTCGCTAGCTTGGGGCTCTCGCCCGAACTACTCGCTGCCGTCCAGGAGCTCGGCTACGAGACGCCCTCCGCCATCCAGGCGGGAGCCATCCCGCCCCTGCTCGCCGGCCGGGACTTGATCGGGCAGGCGCAGACCGGCACGGGCAAGACGGCCGCGTTCGCCCTGCCCCTGCTGCAGCGCCTCGACATGGAACGCCAGGATGTCCAGGCGATCGTGCTCACCCCCACCCGCGAGCTCGCGATGCAGGTCGCGGCTGCCGTGCGCGCCTTCGGCAAGCGCATCGGACGCTTCGGGGTGCGCGTGCTACCGGTGTACGGCGGCCAGCCCATCCACATCCAGCGCAAGGCGCTGCAGAGCACGGTGCACGTCGTCATCGGCACGCCGGGCCGCGTCTCAGACCATCTCCGCCGCGGCACGCTGGACCTCGCGGGCGTGCACTTCTTCGGTCTCGACGAGGCCGACGAGATGCTCAACATGGGCTTCCTCGAGGACGTGGAGTGGATTCTCGATCACGCGCCCGCTGAGCGGCAGATCGCACTCTTCTCGGCCACGATGCCCGCGCCCATCCGGCGCGTCGCCCAGAAGCACCTGCGCGATCCCGCGGATGTCCGCATCGAAGAACAGACTCGCACGGTCGAGGCCACGGAGCAGGCCAGCCTGCGCGTCGCCCCGCGCGGCAAAGACGAAGCCCTCGAGAGGCTGCTCGGCGTAGAGGACCACGAGGCGGTGCTCGTATTCGTCGGCACGCAGCGCGCAGCCGCTGCGCTCGCGGAACATCTCCAGTCGCGCGGCTTCGGCGCCGACTGCATCCACGGCGGCATGAATCAGTCGCAGCGCGACGGCGTCGTGAGTCGCCTGCGCGCCCGACGCATCCAGGTGGTGGTCGCAACGGATGTTGCCGCGCGCGGTCTGGACATTGACCACATCAGCCTGGTCATCAACCACGACCTGCCGCGCGATCCTGAGGTCTATGTGCATCGCATCGGGCGCACGGGTCGCGCCGGCCGTTCGGGCCGCGCGATCACGCTATGGAGCCCGCGCGAACAAGGCATGCTGCGCAGCATCGAGCGCTTCGCGGGTCAGCCGATGACCCCGATGCGGCTCCCTGGCATCGAAGAGTTGCTGGCGCGTCAGCGCGGGCGACTCATCGCCAAGTTGGGCGAGCTCGGCGCCGAGGATCCCGACGACTTCGGCACGTGGACCGATGAGATTGCAGCGACGCTGGGTTTCGACCATCGCACGGTTGCCGCCGCCGCACTGCGCCTCGTTTGGGGCGAGGACCCCCTGCGTGCGCCTGAGGCGCCGCCGGAGTCCGTCACGCAGCCTGGGGAGATGGTCGAGATCGTGATCCCCCTCGGTTCGCGCGATCGCCTGCGCCCGGCTGCCATCGTCGGTGCGATTGCCGGCGAGACGGGCCTGCCGGGCCACGTGGTCGGCCGCATCAACATGCTCGATCGCGTGACCTTCGTCGAGGTGCCCGCGGGCCACGTCGAGTTGATCATGGAGAAGCTCAACGGCGCCCGCATCGGCGGGAAGTCGATCCGGCCCCGGC
>JAQBWE010000314.1 GCA_027625315.1 Planctomycetota bacterium | reverse complement strand
CGCCCCACGAACCCGATCGCGTGCGGACGGGCCCCGATCCGGCGTTCGGACGCAGGATCGCGGCGCGCGGCGCTCCTGGTCCGTCGTGGCAGGGGTGAACGCTTACAGACGCGTGTAAGCGTTCACCTATGTCGCCGAGCACGACGCTCGGCACCTGCTGCGCACCCGCGGGAGCTCCGCCGCGCCGACCTCGATCGGCCGGATTGGACCGCTCGAACCCGACCGCCTGGCGCCGACCATCGGACACCCGAGACGACGCGACGGAACCCTCGTGGGCGCCGACTTGCTCTCGCAGGCCGCAGGCGGAGGGTCACACCGGGCGATTTGCGACGGCCCACCTACCCCAGATTGGGATTGAATCGCTTCATCTCCCCCATATGTTGAGGCCTGTCGGTCGGTCGGCCTAGGATCCCGCCTGCCCAGGGAGGGCGAGGCGGCCGGCAGGGCCTGTGCTCCACGGAGCGCGAGTCCGCCGAACGGTACCCAGCCATACGCAGGGAGGACGCAGCCCATGCTGCCCACGAACCTGACACCCCTCGAGGTGTTCGACGCCGGGATCCACAGCGAATCCTTGGCGTACAAGATGTACGACCGTCTCGCCAAGCGGATCGAGGTGCCGACGCTGCAGGCGCGGCTCACGCAGCTGAAGAAGGACGAGAAGGACCACCGCAAGACCCTGCGCGCCCATCGCCGCGAGCTGTTCACAGGACAGCCCATGTCGATGACCGAGGCGGATGCCACCGAGATCTTCGGCACCGTCGACGTCACGAAGGTCAGCGACAAGGACTCGCTCATCCAGACCCTCTATGCGGCGATCCGCTTCGAGGAGTTCAGCTCGTACTTCTACGACAAGCAGCGGCACCGCATCCCGAACCGGGAGGCGCGCATCTTCTTCGAGGTCCTCGCGAGCGAGGGTCACTTCCACGCCGACATCATCAAGCGCCAGATCGAGGCGGTGCGCGAGATGCACCTCGCGCTCGACGATCGCGGACGCACCGTCGAAGTCCTGCGCTAAGGGCGCCGCCTACTCGAGGTCGATGTCGAGCACGTGCGCCGTCGCGGCAGGGACGACCACCTCGCGCGCCTCGTAGTCGCCGCCCGACGTCTGCCCGTAGAACAGGTATGCGCCGGGTAGCAGCCGGATCTCGTAGGTGCCGTCCTCTTGGACCTCCACCTCAAGCCAGTGGCCGCCGCCCTCGATCGTCACGAAGAACGTCCGCGCTTCGGGCGTGGGCACTTCACCCGCCACCCGCCAGCGCCCCGACACCAGCGTGCGGCCAGGGATCCGAAGCGTCGCCTCGACCTCCATGCCGTCGCGCAGATCGTGCTCGCCGTGGGCGATCCGCAACTTGTCGTAGGCCGCCTCGCGCGCCGCCTCGTCCTTTCCGACCGCGTGCATCTCCTGGTACGTGCGCACGTCCAGCAGCGACATCCAGCGCACGAGGCAACGCCCCACTGGGAGACCAGCGATCCGGAACCGGCCGTCGTCCTCGGTGTTCACCGTGCGCACGATGCCGCTGCGATAGAGCACGTACACGAGTTCGCCCTTGGCCGGCCGGGCCGTCTCGTCGAGCAGGATCCCGCGCACGCTGCCGCTCGGGGGCATACGCACCTCGAGATCGTGTACGTCGCCCGCCGCAAGGTCCACGCCCCGCAGCGCCCCCGCGAGGACCTCGGGATGGGCGGCGATCAGTGCGTAGGTCCCGGGCGTCTGGGGCGGCAGCTCAAAGCGTCCGTCGCCTCCCGACACCGCGTCCGGCTCGCGCCCGTGCAGGTAGGCGTCAAGGCCCGGGCCCGCGACCCCCTCGGCGACGTGCTGCACGACGTAGACCCGCGCGTGGGCCAGCGGCTCGCCATTGGCCTTGCGCACGATGCCGCGCCCCACGTTGCCGCGTGGGATCTCGAGCACGAGCTCCGTTTCTTGGCCCGCGATGATCTGTACGCCAAGGCGCGCGATGTCCGGGTGGCCCGGCGCGCTGACCGTCACGGTGTAGGTCCCGGCGGCCACGCGCGGCAGCACGAACGAACCGTCGGCCGCCCCAAACGGTGTCGGGCCCAGGCCTCGCTTGACCTGCTCCATCATGAAGCGCAGCTGCCAATTGGGCGACGGCTCCGCGGCGTCCAGCGCCAACGCGAACTGAGGTACCGGCCCGCTGCCGTCCGCGAGCACCACCCGCCCGCGCAGCATGCCGGGCAGGGCGAACTCGATGCGCACATCTTCGTCGCCGAGCGCTAGGCCCTGCACCAGCTGCACGGGCAGACCCTCGACGAGCGCACCGACGGCATACGCCTCGCCCTCCGGCAACCAGTCGATGCGGAACCGGCCCGCGGCGTCGCTCTCAACCGCGCGCACGCTCATCTCTTGCATCGGCGCGCCAAAGACGCGCGCACCGGGTATCGGCGTGCCGTCGGCCCACACAACCTTCCCGGCCAGTGTGCCCTGTCCCGGCATGCGGATGTCGTCGAGGGACTTCACCTCGCCGATCTCAAGCGTCACGCTGCGCACGACCTGCGCCGCACCCGCCGGCGCCACGGCAATGATCGTCTTGGGCGTAGGGTCGAGCCGCTCCGCAACGAACCGGCCGTCCGCGCCGGTCACGACCGTGCGCTCGATCTCAGGCGCCGTGGCGGGATCGGCGAGGATGACGCCCAGGGGGTTCGATATGCGCCACGTGATGGCCACGCGCACCTTCGGCAGCGGACGGCCTTCCGTGTCGACGACACGACCTGCGAGCGTACCTCCTTGCCCGAGTGCGAGATCGCCAACGTCGAGCGCGTCGCGCCCGGTCAGATCCAGGCCGTCATCGCTCGACGCGATGGCGAACTCGGGATGCCGCGCGCGCACCACGTAGCCGCGCGCGGGCGTCACATCGAGGAACGCAAAGCGCCCGTCGGAGCCCGTGCGCGCCTCGAGCTCGTCGTAGCGCCCGTTGGCCTGCGCGCGCAGGTAGGTCACGATCGAGTCGTAGCGGCCCAGCGTCACGCGCACGCCCGCCAACGGCACACCGCCGGCCGCGCGCACGACGCGCCCGCGCACAC
>JAQBWE010000313.1 GCA_027625315.1 Planctomycetota bacterium | reverse complement strand
CGCACGATCGGTCCCTAGTAGAGTCGGCCATGTCAACAGGAAGACGATCGAGCAGTTGGCGGAGGCCGCTATCCGCGATCTCCTCGGCCGGCAGGGTGACGACTTCGGAGCCGCAGCGAAACGGCTGCTGGCGAGAGCGAGGAGCTCTACCGACGGCTGAGCTGACGCGCTACCTCTTCCCTTGCCGAGGTGCTGATCCTCCATCGAGCGCAACCGAGCGCAGCGAATTGAATCCCCGGCGCACGGAGCTAGAGTCGCCCCGGTCAACCCTCACCATCAAGGCAACGCGCGGCCGGACTTCGGCACACGCCAATCCCACCCCCCTCCCATGGCCGCACGCAAGACACAGAAGAATCACGCCGACGTCGACAAGTTCCTGGCCGGCGTGAAGGACGAGGCGAGGCGCGCCGATTGCCTGACGATCCTGGAGTTGATGAAGGAGCTGAGCGGGGAACCGGCCGCCATGTGGGGCAAGTCGATCATCGGCTTCGGCAAGTTCCGCTACCGCGGCAAGACCGGGGAGGGCGACTGGTTCCCCGTGGGCTTCTCCCCTCGCAAGCAGGACCTCACCCTCTACCTGCATTGCATCCTGGAGAAGCAGACCGCACTGCTCGAGAAGCTCGGCAAGAACAAGATCGGCAAGTCCTGCCTCTACATCAAGAAGCTCGAGGACATCCACATCCCCACCCTCGAGAAGCTGATCAAGAAGGCCATCCAGTCCCCCATGGTCCAGGGTGCCGAGACCATCGGGTGATGTGGGACTTCAGAGTTCCGTGTGGGTGGATGACCGCGGGTAGAGGTCGGGCCAGCCGAGAACGATCGCGGCCCGAAAGCCATCTCGATCTCCTCGCTTGCCGCGACGGAGTCCTTGTTCCCTTCGCGGATCGCAGCGGCCGAACCTACGAGGACCAGCCATGACGAAACCGGCGTCCGACAGCTCGTTCACCGATGATGTGGCCAGATTCTACGAGTCGACGCTCGTGCCTCTCATCTTCGAGCCCTACGCGGATGATCTCGCCGCGCGGGTGCTGGCGCTCGATCCGGACCGCGTGCTGGAGGTCGCGTGTGGCACGGGCATCGTCACCCGCGCCCTGGCGGCCGCACTCCCGGCCTCGTGCGAGATCACCGCGACCGACCTCAACACCGCGATGGTCGCCCACGGTGAACTGATCGGCACGAGTCGCCCCGTCACCTGGCGCCAGGCCGACGTGTTCGACCTTCCTTACGCCGACCAGTCCTTCGACGTCGTCGTGTGCCAGTTCGGCGTCATGTTCTTCGCCGACCGGGTCGCTGCCTATCGGGAAATCCGGCGGGTGTTACGTCCCGGTGGCACGTTCCTCTTCAACGTCTGGAACGGAGGGTAAGTGGTTCAAGCCCATCTTTCTCCGGTCCGGTCTCCCAGGCCTCGCGGCGCCACGCGGTCAAGGCCGCGAATCACGTCTGGGATTGGGCGCCTCGAACCCTCCTGACTCCCGAACCCGGTCGGTCGGTACAGACCTTCTCCTCGTCGAGCATGCCACGCGCCTCGGTTTCACGCTCATTCCATCAGACCTCAGAACTCGAGTCCGCGCTGCACCGCCCGCGGCGGAGCCCGCTCGGGTGGGTCCGCCGGCAAACCCATATGCTCGAGCACACGACGAATCTGCGTTGGGTCACACACGAGGCTCAGTACCCTCCGGCGCGCTCCGCAGGGGCAGGCCAAGATGTCGAGCCGAAATACACGGAGCATGAGCTCGGCATAGGAATAGCTCTCGGGTCGAGCACGTGGTGGAGGCGGCTGGTGCCCGTCGTCGTGATCCGCCGCTGATGAGGTCTGTGGGCCCGGCTTCCCGGTGAGCTGCGGCGGCCGTGGCCGTGGCCGGCGAGCATGGTGACACGCGACGCGCGCCTCGTCCTCGCTGCCCGGCACGATCAACTCCCGCTTGCTGGCCGCAGGTGCCAGCACGCCGTGGTAGGTCAGCACGTGGCGTCGCGGTGGCGGTACTTGCGCAGCGAGCCTCGAGAGGAAGGTCATCGGGTCGAGGACCACCGCGGTCTTGCCGTTCTTCCACGGGTGCCGGAAGCGGTAGACGACATCGCCTTCACCGGTCAGCGACAGTCGATCCTGTGTCAGCGGTGGGCGGGTGACGTATCTGCAAAGTCGCTCGAGTCGGTCACGCGCACCGGTACCGGAAGCGCTGACGCGAACCGCAGCATGCAGCGAGAAACCGTCGAGGTCGGCGCAGAGCTTCTTTTTGACGGCTGGGCGCGGGCGTGGCTCGCGCTCTGCCATCATCGCGGTGCGCAGGCCCGCCCGCGGCCCGAACGGGATCAGCCCCTGGATTGCCGCGGCGCGCTGCGTGCCGAGTTCGTCGAGTTCGGTACCAGCGTCTGGATCGAGCCGGGCCTCGCTGTCGAGGTGGCCGAGGCGCTGCAGCCGACCGAGGATCAGCTTGCGGATGTGCCCGACGAGCTTTTCGACTTCCTCGTCACGCAGTGGAGCGGCCTGGCGGAAGGCGAGCGATTCAGCACGCCCGAATCCCGTGTAGACGCCGTCGAGAACGAGGGCATGCAGATGCGGATCGAGTCTGAGCGCCGAGTCGAAGCGCTGCACGCAGACGACCGTGCCGGTGCGGCCGCCGGCGTGACCAAGGTCTCGCGCGCGACGCGCGTAGAAGGATTGCACCGCACGCACGAAGATGCCGCGGACCAAGCGCAGCACGTCGGGGTCACGCGCCATCAGGAACCGCAGCGGGTGAGGTAGGCTGAGTACCCACTGACGCACCGGGACCTCGGGCAGTACATGATCGCACAGGTGGGCAGCGGTCTCGGCCATGCGGCGGCCGGTGCACGAAGGGCACACCGCCCGGGCCTTGCAGGCGAAGGCGACCAGCGCGCTCTGGTTGCATGCGTCGCAGTGCACGCGACAAAAACCCTTGCAGAGGATGCCGCACGGAGCGGGCTCTCGCGCCGCGCCAGCGCCACCGCGGTGAGCACACCCCCTGCAAGCGCAGACGCGGTGCACCCGGTGATGACAACCATGCCGAAGGCCACGTTCCAGTTC
>JAQBWE010000037.1 GCA_027625315.1 Planctomycetota bacterium | reverse complement strand
TCCTCGGCCTGGGCCTGATCGGCACCGCCGTCGCTCGCGAGGCCACGACTCCGCAACCCCACGCACCGCGCTGGGCTCATCTTGAGGAAGAGCTCATGCAGGCCCTGACGCGCGACCCCCAACTCGAACCCGCCCTGGGCCGGTAAGGAATCATCATGTTGACCAGCCTGAAGACCGTCTCCGTCCTCATGTTGCTCGCTGGCGTCAGCCTGGGCGTCTTCGCCAACACCCTCGTGGCCTCGGGTCCCCCGGCCGCAGAGCCGCCGCCGTTCAACGAGCGCGTCGAGGCCTATCGCCGCGTCTACAACCTCGATGACGCGCAGGTAGAGGCCATCCGCACCGAGCTGAATCAGCACCGCCAAGGGCTCTACGACCTGCTGCTGGATCTACGCCGCAATAACCAGGATCGCTTCGCCGCGGTGGTGGATCGGACCGAGAACCGCATCCGCGCGATCATCGAAGCGTCGAATCCGCAGGATTCGGGCAAGTAGGAGCGCGGGTCGCTGCCGCTCCAACCCCTATAATCCTGCGTTCGAAAACAGCGGGCCCTGATCGGCCGGCCTAGCAGCCCCTGGCGGGGGAGAGACGAGCGACATGGCCCGTGCCATCGGCCTGGACATCGGAGAGCGCTTCCTCAAGGTGGTCGAATTGGTCGGCTCCCCGCGCTCGTTCCGCGTCCAGGCGGTCGCCATCCGCGAGATCCCGCTGGAGGACGCCCCCCACCGCGGCGGCACGGACCTCACTGACGACCTCGTCATCGAGGAGTCGGGCGAGATCCATCCGAGCGACTACGACGAGGCCCCGGCCCGCACGCGCGACCAGCGCATCTCGGACCTCCTCTCCGAGGTGTTTACGTCAATGAAGTTGGCGCGGGAGGACGTGTGCGCGGCGTTCCCCTCGCACTACTGCGTCAACCGCGAGATCCTCGTTCCGTTCTTCGAGGAAGACCAGATCCGCAAGGTCGTGCGCTTCGAGGCCGAGAACCACCTCCACAGCCATGCGATCGACGACGTCGTTGTGAACTGGATCAAGACGGGCGAGACCAAGGACGGCAGCCGCCTCACGATTTTCGCGGCCCCGAAGATGGCGCTCGCCACGCACATGGGCACGATGCGCCGCGCGCGCGTCGATCCGGCCTCCGTCGATCTCGACGCGACTGCGATCTACACCGCGCTCGAGGCGTGCGGCGTGCTCGAGAAGCACCCCAACGTGATCGTCGTGGAGGTCGGCGCCAACGCGAGCACGCTCATGCTGCTCGTCGGCGGCCGGCCTCGCGTGATGCGCTCGTTCCGGCTCGGCGTCGGCTCCCTTGAGGCCGGCGTCGGCGCGGAGCTGGGCGTGGATCGCCGCCAGGGCGCCGCCCACGTGCGCCGGCGCACCGACGGCGACTTGTTGATTTCCGCCGCCGACGCCGCCGAGCACGGCAAGGAGTCCGAGAAGTCGCTCGCTCGCATGCAGACCGACGTCGTAACCGACCAGCGGTCTGAGTTCATCACGAAGCTCCATCGCGAAACGGTGCGCTCCCTGGCCTCCGTGAGCACCGACACGCCCCCCGATCGCATCCTGATCATCGGAGGCGGCGCGCTGATTCCTTCCGTCGCGAGCGATCTCAGCGAGCGCTTCGGCCTGCCGGTCGAGCGCCTCAACATCCTCGATCACGTCGAGTGCAAGGACAGCGACATCGACCGGGAGTTCGCGGGCTCCGTTCTCGCACCGGCCATCGGCTGCGGTCTGCGCATGCTGGGCCGCAACCCGCTGGGTGTCGAGCTCCTGCGCGATGAGTTCGCGCCGCGCAACACGTTCGAGGTCGTGCGCACGACGCTCGCCACGACCATCACCCTGCTGTTCCTCGTCTTGGGTGTCTGGGTCGTCGGCATCAAGGATCAGCTGAAGGCCGAGCGGCGCACCTACGAAGACATGGCCGATGTCGTCGGCGGCATGACGTTCAAGACCGAACTCGCCTATCTCCAGGGCATCGGCAACAAGAGCGAGGACGTCGCCAAGCAGACAGCCCGCAACTGGCTCCTCGCACTTCCGCGCGATGAGCGCCGCATCCAGCAGATGCGCTCGCTGCTCATCCAACGCCACCGGTTCCTGCAATCCGAGCTCGGCCTGCGCTCCGACATCACCAAGCTGCCGAGCGCACTGAAGGTCATGTACGAGATGTACAAGGCCCTCTCCGCCGTCCCGCGCGAAGATCTCGGCACATGGTTCCGCATCGAAGATCTGACCATCCAAGAGCGCCGCGCCATCATCACGTTGACCGTGGATGACCGCCGCGCGTTCGACACCGTGCGCCGCGTGTTCTCGGAGAGTCCGTACTTCCGCGACCGCGCGAGTGATCCGCGCCTCATCGTAGAGCCGGGCCCCGAACAATCAGCCGCCGAAGGTCGTCGGCAGCAGCGCTTCACCTTCGTGTTCCGAGAGGAGTAGGCTCCCGTGGCCAAGGAGAAGAAAGTCAAGGACGACGACGCCGCGCCCCAGGGCGATCACCTCAAGTACTACTGCGTCGTCTTCGGCGTGCTCGTGGTTGTGGTCGGTGTCGTCGCGCTCATGCAGCGCAACAAACTGAACGCGTACCGCGCCGCGAACCAACAGGCTCGTGTCGCCCTGAAGGCCACCGGCACCACATCCGACGGCCGCCCCCTCGGGATTGGCGAGCTGGCTGTTGAGGTCGAGAAGTTCGTCCAGGGCTACCGCGCCTCGAGCGGCGACGGTGCCACAGGCGAAGGCATCTCCAACGTCCGCATGCAGAGCGCGGAGGAGGCCGTGAAGGTCACGCGCGAGTGGGCCGGCCGCGAAGACGACACCCCCGACCAGGGCAAGGGCTTCCGCACCAAGTCGCGCGAGTTCAAGTACCAGGACTGCACGCTGGAGCAGCTGGTCACGCTGGTCCGCAACATCGAACAGCTGGGTCGCTACCGTGTCTACGAGATGCGCTGGGACCTTGCGGACGCCAAGCTGAACAGCCAGCCGCCGCACCACCTCGTGTCCAAGCCGAGCATCAAGGTCGGCTTTCGTACGCCCCTCACCAAGGACCGCTAGCGCCCGAGCCGGCGCAGCCCGTAGCCCGCGGGTCTAGGAGACCGGTGCGGCCACGCGCTCGAGGTACTCCTGCACGGTGCAGACGTCGAGCGGGCCCTTGCGGTAGGCCTCGAGCGCCTGGACGAGTGCGGTCGCGCCGGACATCGTCGTGATGCACGGGATGTTGCGCACCGCCGCCGCTCCGCGGATGCGCCCCTCGTCTGTACGCGCGCCACGCCCTGAGGGCGTGTTGATGATGAGGTGGATCTGGCGGTTCTTCACGATGTCGAGCACGTTCGGGCGCGCGCCATCGGCGATCTTGTAGACCATCTCGCACGGAACACCGGAGCGCGAGAGCAGCTTGTACGTGCCCGAGGTGGACACGAGGGCATAGCCGAGGGCGGCCAAGCGCCGGGCGATCTCGATGACGTTGCGCTTGTCGTCATCCTTTACGGAGATGAAGATCTTGCCCTCGCGCGGCAAGGCCAAGTACGCGCCGAGCTTCGCCTTTGCGAAGGCCGCGCCGAGGTCGTTGTCGATGCCCATGACCTCGCCGGTGCTGCGCATCTCCGGACCGAGGATGATGTCGATGCCCTGGAACCGGTTGAACGGGAACACGGGTTCCTTGACGGCGAAGTAGGGCGGAATGACCTCATCGAAGATGCCAAGCTCGTCCAGGGTCTCGCCAGCCATGACGCGTGCGCCAGCTCGCGCCAGCTGCACGCCCGTGGTCTTCGAGACAAAGGGGATGGTGCGACTCGCTCGCGGGTTGACCTCAATCAGGTAGACCTTGCCGTCCTTCACCGCGTACTGGACGTTCATCAGTCCGCGTACGCCGAGCGCGGCGGCGAGTCGATGCGTGCTCTCGCGGATCTCAGCCAGCACGGCCTCCGAGAGACTCCAGGACGGCAGCGTGCAGCAGGAGTCGCCAGAGTGCACACCGCACTCTTCGATGTGCTCCATGATGCCGCCGATAACGGATCGCGTGCCGTCGGCGATGGCATCGACGTCCACCTCGATTGCGCCCTCAAGGAAGCGATCCACGAGGATCGGCCGCTCCGGAGACGCGTCGACGGCCTCGGCGATGTAGCGCTTGAGCGAGGCGTCGTCGTAGATGATCTCCATCGCGCGGCCGCCGAGCACGAACGAAGGGCGCACGAGGACGGGGTACCCGATCCGGTGCGCGACGCCGAGCGCCTCCTCGTAGCTCGTGGCCGTGCCATTCTCAGTCTGGCGGAGCCCGTTGCGTTCGACGAGTTCCTTGAACAGCTTGCGATCGTCGGCGAGGTCGATGGCGTCCGGGCTCGTGCCGATGATCGGCGCGCCCATACGTTCGAGCGTGCGCGCGAGGTTGAGCGGCGTCTGTCCGCCGTACTGGACGATCACGCCCTTCGCGCCGGTCCGCTCGATCACGTCGAGGACGTGCTCAGCAGTCAGAGGCTCGAAGAACAGCAAGTCGCTCGTGTCGTAGTCGGTCGAAACCGTCTCGGGGTTGCTGTTGACCATCACGGTCTCGTAGCCAGCTTCGCGCAGCGCGTACGCAGCATGGACGCAGCAGTAGTCGAACTCGATGCCCTGGCCGATGCGGTTGGGGCCGCCGCCAAGGATGACGATGCGATCCTTGCGCGCGGGGCGCAGCTCGTCCTCGACGTCATACGTGGAGTAGTAGTACGGGGTGACCGCTTCGAACTCGGCGGCGCACGTGTCCACGAGCTTGAAGACCGGCTTCACGCCGCGGCTCATGCGGTGCGCGCGCACCTCCATCTCGGGCAGGCCGAAGATCATCCCCAGCTGGTGGTCGCTGTAGCCATCCTGCTTCGCGGCGAACAGCGTCTCCGTGGGCACATCGGTCAACGTGCGGAAGGTCCGCAACTCGTCCTCGCGATCCACGAGGCACTTCATCTGCTCGAGGAACCAGGGGTCGATGCGCGTGTGACTATGCAGGCTCTCGACGGTCCACCCGGCGCGGAGCGCTTGGCGGATGCGGAAGATGCGGTTGGGGCCCGGCACCTGAAGGCGGCGGCGAAGTTCGTCCTTGTCGGGCGAGTTCGAGGAGAGCTCCTTGCTGTCGACACCGAAGCCGAATCGCCCGGTCTCGAGGCTGCGCAGCGCCTTCTGCAGGCTCTCACGGAACGTCCGCCCAATCGCCATGCCCTCACCGACGCTCTTCATCTGCGTCGTCAGGCGCGGCTCGGCTTCTGGGAACTTCTCGAAGTTGAAGCGCGGAACCTTCGTCACGACGTAGTCGATCGTCGGCTCGAAGCAGGCCAGCGTCTTGCGTGTGATGTCGTTCTGGAGCTCGTCGAGCGTGTAGCCGACCGCCAATTTGGCGGCGATGCGGGCGATGGCGAAGCCCGTGGCCTTCGAGGCGAGCGCCGAGGAGCGCGACACGCGCGGGTTCATCTCGATCACGACGAGCCTGCCTGTGGCGGGGTCGACGGCGAACTGGATGTTGGAGCCGCCCGTCTCGACGCCGATCTCGCGGATGACGCGGATCGCGGCATCGCGCATGGCCTGGTACTCGCGATCGGTCAGCGTCTGGGCCGGAGCGACGGTGATGCTGTCACCGGTGTGCACGCCCATCGGGTCGATGTTCTCGATGCTGCAGATGATGACCACGTTGTCGGCGTGGTCGCGCATGACCTCAAGCTCGTACTCCTTCCAGCCCACGACGCTCTCTTCGACGAGCACCTCGTGAACGGGCGAGAGGTCGAGGCCGCGGAGACAGATCTCCTGGAACTCCTCGCGGTTCCACGCGATGCCGCCGCCGGTTCCGCCCATCGTGAACGAGGGTCGGATGACGCAGGGGAGCCCGACATCGGCCATGGCCTCGAGGGCTTCCTCGTAGGAATCGACCGTCCGGCTGCGCGGCTGGTCGAGGCCGATCTTCTTCATGGCCGCGCTGAAGAGCTCGCGGTCCTCGGCCTTGCGGATGACCGCCGGGTCGGCGGCGAGCATCTTGACGCCGTACTTCTCGAGGACGCCGTTGTCGTGGAGGGCGAGGGCCACGTTCAGCGCCGTCTGGCCCCCCATGGTCGGGAGGAGGGCGTCGGGGCGCTCCCGCTCAATCACCCGCTCGACGACCTCGGCGGTCACGGGCTCGATGTAGGTCCGATCCGCCATCTCGGGATCGGTCATGATCGTCGCGGGGTTGCTGTTGACGAGGATGACCTCGTAGCCCTCTTCCCGCAGCGCCTTGCACGCCTGGGTCCCCGAATAGTCGAATTCGGCTGCTTGCCCGATCACGATCGGGCCCGATCCAAGGATCAGGATCCGATGAATGTCGTCCCTGCGCGGCATGCCGTCTCCGAAGCGAGGGGCAGGATAGCGGAGGAGACCGCCGCGCCGAAGGCGGGTCGGGGCCGGAAACCCGGGGCGACCCCCGGTAGGATCGGGCGATGCCCTGGGAACGTCGCACCTACCGGCAGAACAAGGTCTGGGTGGAGGTGGATTCCCACGGCCAGGCAGTCTTGGACGAGCGCGGCCTCGCCTCGCTGCGCTACCGCCCGGACGACAGCCGCACCTATTCCGTGCGGCCTGAGGAGTTGGGAGCCCTCGTCGGCGCCCCGGAGGCCGTTCCGGAGGCCGTGCCGGAGGAAGGGCTCTACGCGGCCCCTGCTGCCGAGCTGCCGCCGCCGCCGCACGAGGACGCGATCGTGATCCACACCGACGGCGCGTGCTCAGGCAACCCCGGCCCGGCGGGGCTGGGCGTCGTGCTGACCTGGCACGGCCGGCGGCGCGAGATCCAGCGCCACCTCGGGTCCTCCACCAACAACGAGGCCGAGCTCGCCGCGGTCCTCGCCGGGCTGGAAGCCGTGCGGCGGCCCGATCTGCGAGTGGAAATCCGCACGGACAGCACCTACGTGATCGGGATGCTCACGCAGGGGCACAAGGCAAAGAAGAACATCGCCCTCGTCGAACGGATCCGCACCGAAATGGCGCGCTTCGCGGACCTGCACTTCATCAAGGTGCCCGCGCACGCGGGCGTGCCGGACAACGAGCGCGCCGACCGCCTCGCGCGCGACGCCATACGCCACGTGAGTGACGAGCCCGCTCCGCCGGAGTGACGCGTCCCTCCCGCGATTTACCGGGCTCACCGCGCGCAGGCGGCCCCATCCCCAGCGGGCCGCTACCATGGGCACGCCGACGCCATACCTCACGCAACGTGGGGCCGCCGGCTCCCGAGGAGTGCCCCGTGTCTGACGAAGCCAAGAGTCCCCCGGTCGAGAACGCGCACTCCGACATTCCCGGCAAGGAGTCGCTCAACCGTGTGGTGGTCCGGGCCTATCCGAAGGTGATCTTCTTCTGGCTGACCTGGGTCTGCTCGCTTGTGGCCGGGATCGTCGCGCAGTCCAAGGGAGCGGGCGATCTGCCGATGCACCTCGGCACGATCTGGATGTGCATCTTCGCCTTCAACCTGCTCGTGATCTCGTTCGACTTCTCTGAGGTCATCTCCGTGACGGCGATCGCCCTAGTGGGCCTGTTCATCTTCGCCGGGCTGTACTTCGACGTCCTGTCGTTCGTGGGCGAGTTCTTCCGGAGCCTCGAGCTCTCGATGAACGCGAACTTCTACTACACGATGTTCGGGCTCTTCTCCATCGTCTACCTCGTCGTCTTCCTCAAGACCCGGTTCGACTACTGGGAGTTCCGGCACAACGAGGTCATCCATCGCCGTGGCGTGTTCGCCGACATCAAGCGCTACAGCACGGAAGACCTGCGCTGGTTCAAGGAGGTCCCGGACGTCCTCGAGCGCATCCTCGCCGGCTCGGGCCGCATGATCCTCACGACCCCGCGCGAGACCCATCCGATTGTCATCGAGCACGTCCTCGGCATTAGCCGCATCGACGAGCAGGTGGCCGACATCCTCGGCGTGAAGCGCGTGATCATGCAGTAGCGACGCCGTCGCTACTCAGCCCGCATACTGCCATCCAGCCGCACCTCGCGGCGACCGTCCGGGCGGAAGATCTTCACGTCCACGAGGTCGCCTGGCGAGACGAACTGCAGGAACAGCAGCAGGTCCTCCGTGGTGCGGATCTCCCAGCCTCCAAGCGCGTAGATGCGATCCTTGGGCTGGAGCCGCATCCGCGCCGCCGGACCGTCGCTCACAAGCTCGGCCACCACCACACCATTGGACTCGCCCGTGTCCTCCGCTATGAAGCCAAGGTGCTTTGCGCTCAGGCGGCTCGTCGGCACGGGCTCAAGCCGCAGGACGAACGGATTCGCCGACAGCAGACGTCCCTCGCGCGACACCATGAGCGGCACCTCGGCGCCCGTGCTCAGGCCGATGAGGCGCATGCGCAGCTCGAACAGCGACGGCGTCCCGGACCCGGCGGCCGCCTCCACCACGTCTCCGGCTGCGATACCCGCGCGCGCGGCCGGTCCCTTCGGGAAGACCCGCTTGACGACCGCCTGACTCTCGCTGCCCTCTTCGAACTCGATGCCGAGCCAGTCGCCGGTGATGACCCGCCGCTTGAAGGCCTTGGCGATGAGGGACCGCACGCGATCCGAGGGAATCGCAAACCCGATCCCTTCCGCACCGTGCGCGCGGTTGTAGATGGCGGTGTTCACACCGACCCAGCGGCCCGTCACGTCGAACAGCGGCCCGCCCGAGTTGCCCGGGTTGATGGCTGCGTCGACCTGCATGAAGTCATCAAAGCGCCGGCCGCCCAACTCCAGCGTCCGGTTCTTCCCGCTAAGAATGCCGCGCGTCACGGTGAAGCCGAGCCGAAACGGATGCCCCATCGCGATGATGGCCTCGCCCACCATGACATCGTTGCTGCGGCCCAGGGGGATCCAGGGGAACTCAACGGTGCCCTGCTCCGCGTCGGGCAGGAGGCGCAGGATCGCCAGGTCGTTCTCAATGTCGATGGCCACCGGAACTGCTCGGAACGCCTGAGACGGCAACGTGCCGCCGTCCTCACCAAACTGGGGCACGCCGACGAAGATCTTGCTGGCCCGCGAGATGACGTGGGCATTCGTGATCACGTAGCCCCTCGGGTGGAAGATCGCGCCCGAGCCCAGGCCGCCATCCTGCTCATACGACTCGCCGTACTGCCGGTAGCCCCAGATGTCGAACCACGAGCGGGCGACGATCTGATTGGTGCGGATCGACACGACGGCGGAACGACGCTGCTCCACGACCTTCACGATCAGGTTGCGCCGCAGCTCGACCTCGCCCTCTGCCCCGGCGGGCGGCGCGGCCCCGAGACAAGCCGCGAACAACGCGAGCAGGAAGACGACGTAGCGGCGCGGGGTGTGAGTCAGTCGCATGGGTAAGGAGCATACGTTTCTCGGCGGGGCCGTGATAGCCAACCGGCCCGGGCAGCGGCAGGTCGGGCGCCACGCGCGCTTCAGGTAGCATCCTGCGCATGGCCGCGCCCGACCCCACGCCCGACCTCTTTGAGGAGATCGTCCGCCTCCGCGCGCTGGGCGAGCCTGCTGCCCTCGCCACCGTCATCGGGACGCGTGGCAGCACGCCGGGCAAGGAGACCATGCGGCTCCTGGTCCGCGCCTCGGGCGAGTTCCTGGGCACCGTCGGCGGTGGCTGCGTCGAAGCCGATGTCATCGAGGCGTGCCGCGAGGTGATTGCCACTGACGTCCCGCGGCGCCTCACGCTGCGGCTCACGGCCAACGCCACCGGCGAGACGGGCCTGATGTGCGGCGGCGAGCTTGAGGTGTTCATCGAGCCCATCGGCGCGCCGCAGGTGGTGCTGTTTGGCGCCGGCCACATCAGCAAGGACCTGTGCACGGTGGCCGCGCGCGCGGGCTTCCGCGTGACCGTCGTGGACGATCGCGCCTCCTTCGCCAACGCCGAGCGGTTCCCGGAGGCGCGTCGGGTCGTGGCCGGCGATACGTTTGCCGCCTGCTTCGCGGAGCTCGACGTACCCGCATCGGCCGCCTGCGTGGTGGTCACGCGCGGCCACGCATTCGACCTCGAGTGCACCGACTACGCACTCCACACCCCGGCCAGGTACGTGGGGCTCATCGGCAGTCACGTCAAGGTGCGCAACATCCTGCGCCGGCTCGGCTCCAGCGGTCGCCTTGAGGGCATCGACCTCGAGCGCCTGCACGCACCGATCGGCATCGACCTCGGCGGCGGCACGCATGGCGAGATTGCCGTCGCGATCGTGGCTGAACTCATTGCCCATCGGCGCGGGCTACTGGCAGGCCTGCGCACCAAGCGCATCTCCGCCCGCGAGATGAGCACCGTCGCGGGGCGCGCCCAAGTCCCTACGCACAGCGAAGAGGGCAGCGCGTGAGCCCGCCCTCCGGAGAACCGGCACCGAGCGGCATTCGCGGCCTCATCCGCGATCTGCTGGGTCTCAACCGCGGCGCGCTGGCGATTCTTGCGAGCGTCCCGCTCGTACTGACTCTGCTCGACTACTACGGCATGCCGTGGCACTACCCCGAGTACCGCGAGCGACGTCCGGCGATGGCGGCGAAGGAGCTCCGACGCGCACCGGCGCCGGCGGCCGAATACTTGGACTCCATCGAGGTGCCCGGCTCGGAGCGACTCAAGCCGTGGGTCTGGTGGATCTCGTGCTGCCTCACGTTCCTCGTGCTGATTCCCGCCGTGGTCGCACGGTTCCTCGCCGGGCTGAGGATTCGCGACCTCGGGCTGCGCGTTCGCGGCACCGGCAAAGATGCACTCACCTATCTGGTCTTGTTCGCGCTGTTCTTTCCCGTGATTTGGATCGTGTCTCGAACCGAGGCGTTCCAGGACACCTACCCGTTCTTCGCGCTCAAGCCCGGCGAGGGGATCACGCGCGAGTTCCTGATCTTCGAGCTCATCTACTGCCTGCAGTTCTTCGCGATTGAGTTCTTCTTCCGCGGGTACATGGTGCTCGGCCTGAAGAAGAGCCTCGGGTGGGCGTCCGTGCTCGTCATGCTCGCGCCCTACTGCATGATCCACTACTACAAGCCGATGCCTGAGGCCCTCGGGGCCATCGCCGCCGGCCTGGTCCTGGGCGCCCTGTCCTGGCGGACCGGCACGATTCTCTACGGCTGGGCCCTGCACTTCGGGGTGGCGCTATCGATGGACCTGCTGGCCCTGCAGGCCAAGGGCCTGCTGTAGGCCCAGGACGCGGCCGACGCCCGGGGGGCCGGTTGACCACCTCACATGGGGCGGATACGGTAGAGACCTCGGCCCGCCCGACCCGTTCCGATACCCGAGGTTCCTCGACATGACGACACGCACTTTTTGGGCCGCGGTTGCGGCCCTCGTATTGATCGGCTCCCTCTCCACAGAGGCGTGCGCCGACATGATTCGTCTTCGCGACGGTCAGTGGCTGCCGAAGAAGTTCCACGATGAGATGGGCGATGCCCCTGGGCCGAGCGACGACCTCCTCGCTCGATCCGGGCGCAACAACCTCGATCTCGCCTACGACAAGGTGACGATCAGCGGCACGACCATCAGCGCCGGACTCGTGGATCCGGACCGCATCTACGTAACGACGGCTTACGAGAACGAGTCGTTCCGCAACGGCGAGCTCCAGGGGGAGGCGGGGGCGTTCGAAGAGGCCGCCGACAGCTTCGCCCACGCGGCCGAGGACCTCAAGGGTGCGGGACGCGAGGTCGCGATGTGGAAGCGGGTGGCCGTGCTCGCCAGCGCGGGCGAGGCGGATCGCACGTTCCAAGCCACAACGGAGCTCCTTGAGGCGTTCCCCAAGTCGTTCTACTTCTTCCCCGCGCGCGACAAGCGCGCTCGCATCCATCTCACGAAGGGCAAGTCGAAGGAGGCCGCCGCGGAGCTCGACCTGGTGGTCAAGGCTCCGGGCATGAACCCGTTCCACCTCTTCGAGGCCAAGCTCACCAAGATCGACTTCTTCCAGCTCCTCGCCGCAGGTGACGACGTAACGAAGATCGCCGCAGCGCGTGCAGCCTACGAACAGATCGCGCGGGAAATCAGCGAACGCACGGACGCCAAGACCGAGGCCCACGTGCAGTACCTCAAGGCCAACGTGGGCGCAGGTCGTTGCCTGGTCTACGAGCAGGCCTACGACAAGGCGTTTGCCGTCCTGACAAGCGTGATCAACGACGCGGCCAGTGTGCAGGATCGCACCCTATTGGCGCGCGCCTACGCGGGTTTGGGCGACACGGTCTACGCGCAGGTGAAGGCCGAGTTGAAGGGCGGCAACGTCGCCAAGGAAGAGCTGCCCCGCATCCAGGAGAAGCTGACCACGGCGTCGCTGCACTACCTCCGGACGAGCCACTTCTATGTGGACGTCGCCGGCGACGAGCGCTTCCCGGCCACGGCCGGGCTCGCGCGCGTGTGGGCCACGATGTTCGAGCTCGGCGGCGACCAGGACTGTGAGCTCGCCAAGCGCGCCGCGAAGGCGTACTACGAGGCGCACAAGCTTCTGCCGCGCGGAGAGCGCAAGCGCGTCTTCACGAGCGAGGCCAAGCGCTTCATCGACAAGCAGAAGACCGCCTGCGCGAGCGATGATGAGTCAGGAAACGTCTCGGACGACGACGACAGGGACTCCGGCCGCAAGGGCAAGTAGGTCAGGGGCACGTCATGTCGGCTTCGGCATGGCTGAATCGGCCCGGACTCATCGGCACGCTCTGGCGCCCCGCCTACGAGTTGGGCTATGAGGCGTTCAAGACCGTCGTCGGCTTTCTGCTGCGTCCCATCTGGGGCGTTCGCCGCGTAGGTAGACCCGCGCCGATGCCGCGGCGCGGCGGGGTCGTGCTGTGCCCCAACCACACGAGCTACCTCGATCCTGCCTTCGTGCAGTTGTGCATCCGTAGGCGCGTCGTGTTCGTGATGACCGCACGCTTCTACGACTCGCCGCGGTCGCGCTGGTTCTACCAACTGGTGAGCGCGGTGCCCATCGGCACGGGCGGCCGCGCCGCGCGCCGAGGGATCCGCCGAGCAATGGCGCTGGTGAAGCGCGGCCACGCGGTCGTCGTGTTTCCGGAAGGCCGCCTGAGTGTGGACGGCCAGCTCAACGAGGCGCAGCGCGGGGTCGGCACCCTAGCCAGGCGCACCGGCGCTCCGGTGATTCCGGTGGCCGTCGCGGGCGCCATCCACGCCTGGCCCAAGGGTGCCCGCCGGCCCGGGTCGGCCCGTGTTCGTGTGGCGTTCGGTGAGCCCATGCACTACGCGGAACCGGAACCGAATGGCCGTCGGGAGGCCGAGCAGGCGTTTGCCGACCGGGTCGTGCGCCGGATCGCGAGCACCCGGGCCCAGCTGCAGGCGGAGCGGCCCGATCCGCGCGACGTTGCGGTGCGCCCTTCGCTCCTACAGGGCGACTGAAGGCCCGGTCGATAGGTCCTCGACCGCCCCCTGCCGCGTCGGCAGGGCGCGTGGGTTGTGGACCGACATGCCGCAGGACTCGAAGAAGGGCCGGATCGTCGCCGGGAGGTACCGCCTCCACGACGCCCTCGGTGCCGGTGCTCAGGGCACCGTCTACCTGGCCGAGGATCTGGGCCGCGGCGGCACCCACGTTGCGCTCAAGCTCGTCACCGATGTCGTTGGGGGCGTTCGCGCGGAGCCGGCCGACGCGGTGCTGCGTCACTTCCGCCACCCCCACTGGGCCGCTGTGCTGGATGCGGGGCCGGTCGGTGCCGACGGCTGGTTCCAAGCCGTGGAGCTTGTCAGGGGCCGCAGTCTGGACCACCTCGAAGGACCGCAGCCTCTGACTTCGGTCTGGAAGCTCCTCGAGGACGCCGCTCGCGTGCTCGGCGCGATGCACCGCCAGGGGCTGATCCACTACGACGTCACGCCCGGCAACTTCCTGCTCGAGGAGAGCGCCGAGGACGCACGCTTCAGCTTGACCGATGGCGGCTTGGCGCACATCGGTCCCGTCATCGGAACAGCCCGTGGGACGCCGCTCTACATGGCTCCCGAGTTGACTGAGGCCCGCGCTCACGATCACCGCGTCGATCTCTATGGCCTTGGACTGGTCGCCTACCGAATGGTGACCGGCCGTGACCCGATCGTCGGTGGCGCGGGTGAAGTGCTCGGTCGGCGACGCCGCGAAGACGCGCCGCGGGCGAGTCTGATCCGCACCGACATTCCGCGCGCCCTCGACGACCTCCTCGCCAGCCTGCTTGCCCGCGAGCCGAATGCCCGTCCCCATGACGCCTTCGCGCTGCTTGAAGCGATCGCAGCGGCCCGCGCCAGTCGTGTCCCGGCCCTCCTGCCCGCCGAAGGCACGGCGGCAGCGGAAGGTGGAGCCCACGTCGGCACGAGCGCCGCACTGGCCCGAGCGCACGACGCACTGTCGGTACTTGCCGCGCGCCGGGCGTGCGGCAGCGACCGACTCGCCCGGTCGCGCGCTCCCCAGGTACGCGACCCCGTCCTGCTGCTTAAGGGCCGGCCCTCCGCCGGCGCCACGCGCCTAGCGAGCGAGGCCTTCGACCACGCCCGCGAACTCGGCGTTCCTGCGCTACTCATGTCGGGCCGCGAAGCCACGGGAGATCGTCGCGGGCCGTTGCGGCACCTCGTCGACGGCATGGCTGCGCTCGATCGAGGTCTGGATGAACCGATCGAAGAGATCCGACTGGATCTGGGACGACGGCGCGAACTCGGGCGCGAGGAGCGCAGCCACGCCATCACACGAGCTGTAGAGCACTTCGTCCGCGGCGTCGAGAAGACGGCCCAGCGCACGCCGTTCGTCTTGGTGGTCCAGGCATTCGACGAGCTGCCCGAGCGCGCACAGCAGGCGATTCGCGTGCTGTCGCGTCACCTCATCGCGATCCGTGAGAACGGTAGCAGTGGCTCGGCGCCGCCGGTGGTCTTGATCGTCGATCTCGGGAGCGCGGATGCCGAGGGCTTGATCGTCCAGGATGCGGAAGATCCCGATCGTCCGATCGTCGCGATCGACCCGCTCGACCACGAAGCGATCGTTGAGTTTGGCTCTGCCCGGTTCCCAGGACTCGCACCGGACAAGACGGATGTCGAGCGCATCGCGGAGGTCTCGGAAGGACTCCCGGGTGTGTTGGCTGCGCTACTCGCTGAGGGGTGCCGCCGCGGCGACCTGCAGTTCGAGGCCGGCCGCTGGAGCTGGCGCCTCGACACGCTGTCGGACTACGAGATTCGTCTCGGCCTGCCGCCGGTGCTTGCGGAGGCTCTGGCTACGGCACCGCCCGCGGTGCTGGCTCTCGTTGGGTATCTGAGCCTAGTCGAGGCTCCGCTTGAGGAGCAGGTCGTGGAGAGGCTGTGGACGCAGCACGCGACCGGAGCGATTCCGTCGACGCCGCTGATTCGCACGGTGGCGCGCGACGGAACCCGGCAGTACGCATTGGCCACGCGCCGCCTGCGCCGCGAAGGCAGTGAGGCCAGCCAGGACGCCGCAACGCTAGACCGACTCGAGGCCGCGCTCACAGCGGCGACGGGCACAGGGGCCGTGCTGGACCGCGCCCGGATTCGGCTTACACGCGGTGATGCTGTTGGTTCGATTTCGATTCTCAGCGATCACTGGAGTCAACTGACCCCAGGACAGCGCGCTTCGGCGCAGGGCACCATAGCCTCGGCCGTGGGCTCTTCTTCCGACTTGCTGCTCAAGGCAGAGTGGCGACGCGCCGCAGTACAGATGCTGGAAGCTGGCCACAGTAGTGCGGATGCCGCCACAGAGATCATGTCGCAGGTTATCGACGACGCGACTGAGGCTGACGTACTCATTGCGGCTGCGCGAGTACTCTGGCAGGTTGGGCGGATCGAAGCTGCCCTTGAAGCATGCAACCGCGCGGCTTCGCCCGGGAGCACGCGACCAAGCGGCGGGTGGAGCGCCCTTGAAGCGACCATCAGTTCAGCACATCTCCTATTCAAGCTTCACCGTGATGATGCCGGGCAGGCCGCCCTGGGCCGGGCCAGATCACTTATCCGCGCCCACGGGCACCCCCCTTGGGCACTCCGAACGCGATTCTACATGGTGCAGGCGCAAGGAGAGTTCAAGGCGGGGCGGCCCCGGATCTCAGCACTATTCCTCCGTGCGGCTCGGCTGTGCGCGCGGCGCGCGCGATCCCCGCTGCTCACCGCCACCGTCAACGGCCAGTATGGGATCGTTGCCCAGGCTTTGGCGCGCCCTCGTGAGGCAGAACGCGCGTTCACGCGCGCGCTCCGCCTTCGACAACACCTCGGAGACATCACCGGCGCTGTTGCGACCCTCCAAAACCTGGGGTTTCTGTACCGACGCAGCGGCAGCCTCGTGAAGAGCGCAGCGTCCTTCCAACAGTCGGTCACGCTGTCGCTGCGCTACGACAATCTGCAAGTCGCGGCAACGTCATTGCACATGCTCGGATCTGTATTCGACCAGCAAATGAACAGCCGCTTGGCCGCCCAGACTCTCGCGCGCTCCGTCCAGGCGGCACTGAGGGCCGGGTTCCGTCCAGGCGCCGCAAGGGCAGCCTGGGAACTTGCCCCATTGGCGGCCGCTCTCGGCGATTGGAGCACGAGCGCCAAGATGCTGAGGCTATCGGCTCGGGCGGCGCGCGATCGTCTAACTCCGTACGCCCGAGCATCTCATCACTTCGCCGCAGGACTCGCGCGCCTGCATGCGGGTATGGACGAGCGAGCAGCCATGTCGCTTCGGCGGGCGGTCCGGTGCAAGGCGAATCTCTACAGCAGCACTCGCACTCAACTCGCCTGTCTTGGACAACTTTGGAAGTTGCTGGGGCTTGAGACGGTGCTTCCTCAAGAGGCCGGCGCCAGATTCGATAGTACCGCTCGCTACGCAACGCGTACTGCGCTCTCCCTCACTCGGGCAATGCGACAGGGGCGACAGTCAAACCCGTTCCGCATCGAGCGCTACCTCCCACGCCCGAGCTCCGCGCGCGTAGCAACCGGCTCCGATCGCAGGCTCCTCGCAGAGTCGATCCTCCGCGTCACGCCACGCCTGTCCAGCGAGAACCGGGACCAACTACTCGCGACAGTAGAGAGGTACCTAGCGCTCTCAGGCGACAGGCTGCTGCAGGGCCGCGTCCTTGCGGCGAGGTCTCAGTTCGCGGCGACCGCACACCCGGTCCTTGCCGCGCAGTACTTCTCTCGTGCGGTTCATCTTGTCGACTGCATGTCGCCCGCTCCTCATGTCCGCCGCGCGGGCCTCCCCCAGGAGGTCCGAAGCGCCCTGGCTTCTCACTCAGCCGAGACCCAACCCCAGATGTCGCCTGAGGACGTATCGCTCGCCGGCGCGCACGCCCTCGCGCACCGGCTCCTCCTCCGCCACGGATTCACGGCGGCGCCCGATGATCGGGTCTCGAATGCACTCCGCCGCGTGCTCGCCGCGACGGGTCGAATGAACGCGGGGGCTGGACTGGACGACCTGCTGCAAGGCATGACGGAAGACACGATCGAGATTACGGGGGCGGAACGCGCCTGCGTCGTGCTCCTGGATCCCAACTCCGCGCAGCATCTGCGCGTGGAGAAGGGCGTGTCATCGCAGCACTTGGGCATCGAGGTGGAAGACCTGTCGAAGACGGTCATTCAGCGCGTGATCGACTCGCGCACTCCGCTGCTGCTGCACGACGTCTTCGACGACCAGGAGTTGATGGGGCGACCGAGCATTACGAGTCTGTCCCTTCGCTCCATCCTCTGTGTCCCCATGCTGCGCGGCGAGACACTCTACGGAGTGCTGTACACCGACAGCGCGTCCGCCGCGGGCTCCTTCGATCAGATCGACCTCGAGGTCCTCTCGCTATTTGCGGAGCAGGCGGCGGCGGCACTCGACACACACCGCTTGGTCGCGGACGTACAGAACTCCATGGTGGAGCTGAAGGCGATGCAAGAGCGGCTTGTCCGTGGCGAGCGCCTGCGCACCATGGGCGAGCTGAGCAGCGGCGTGGCCCACGAGTTCAACAACCTGCTCACGTCCATCCTGGCGCGCGTGCAGTTGATCAGCCTCGATCCCGTCAGCGCAGAACTGCGCCGCGACCTCGAGCTGATTGAGAAGGCCTGCTTGGACGCGGCGGAGGTCGTACGGCGCCTGCAGTCCTTCACTCGCAAGGAGCGCGAGAACGACTTCGCTCCGGTGGACCTCGCGGAGGTCTGCACCGACGCGGTGGAGTTCCTGAGGCCGCTGTGGAGCACGCGCCGCCGGCACGGCCGACCCGCGGTCACAGTGGCACTGCGCACGGATCCGCTCATCCCACTTGAGGGCGACGCCACAGAACTCCGCGAGGTCGTGACCAATCTGCTCAAGAACGCGCTCGACGCCCTTGCTGACGGCGGCCACATCGAGATCGAAGCGCGACAGGGCGAGGGCAGCGCTCATCTTCGGGTGGAGGACGACGGCCCCGGCATCCCCGCCGAGATCCAAGGCAAGGTCTTCGACCCGTTCTTCACGACGAAGGGAGAGCGCGGCACGGGCCTCGGGCTCTGCCTCACGCAGCAGATCATCGAACGCCACGGCGGCGAGATCAGCCTGGACTCTCGGCCGGGACGAGGAACCCGATTCGAGATTGAGCTGCCGCTCGCCCGTGCTCACCCTCGCACCGAGCCACAAGACACTGCCCAGCCCGCGGAACCGCGGACCCGTGTCCTGGTAGTGGACGACGACGAGAATGTGCGCGTCCCGCTCTGCCGATTCTTGGAGCGGCTGGGCTACTTGGTGGAGTCCGCATCCAACGGAGCCGACGCGCTCCAGCTCGCGAGGGCCAAGTCCCCGGACGTCGTGATCTCAGACGTGAGCATGCCCGGCATGTCAGGGATCGACCTGTGCGGCACGCTGCAGCACGAGCAGCCCGCGCTGCCCGTGATCCTCATGAGCGGCTGGGCCTCCGGCGTTGATCCGGCTCGCGCGAAACGAGCAGGGGCTGTCACCCTGCTCCACAAACCCTTCGCGCTGCAGCAGGTCGAGTCGGCCCTGCGGTCCGTCAGCACCCAGCAACGGCCGCCCCTGCGCCTTGAACTGAAAGGTTAGTCCCAGTTCCAGTCCGGGTCCGTGACCGCGACTACGTCGCCGTCCACGACGACGTAGATAACGACGCCGCCCGGGCCTACGCCGGCACTGCCCACAACGAATGACACGCGGGCCTCGCGGAGTGCGCCGGCGCCCATGAGCGCACCATTGGCATCGTAGGCTGCGTACGGCGTACCGGGCTCGCCAACGACGGTGAGCTCGCCCACGTCGCCATGCCAGGTGTAGCTCACGCCGCTAGCCGTAGCTGAGGCGTAGTCGATGCCCGCGGACGACGCCGTGGCCAGACCTGCGATGGCGATCGCCAACGCGAGCACGAATCCACACCTTCTTGCGCTGTGCATGAGAATCTCCTGGGCGCCGAGGCACCCGTCTCCTCTGGTGTTGCGAATCCTAAACATTTGTCGAAGGAGATCAACACAACATGTCCTTAATATCCGACAGAAAACAGCCTTACGCACACCTAATGAAGGCTGTTGACACGGCTCACATACGACAAGCACAATCAAATGCATGTGGGATGTAAGGCCCTTCATCCTGACGGAGTCTGAGCCCCAGGATGCGGCGTGTTTCGCACGGGCCACGACTACCAGTTGGCTGAGCGGACGCACGGGCGAGCCGCTAAGACGGCTCCTTGAGTTTGAAAGGAGGAGCCATCTAGGGCGCCGGCAGCCTGCGGCCATCCGGCTCGACCATTCCCAGACCGACGACTCACCGGTCATGCGCGCGGCGCTCGGGGGGCTGCTGGTCCTAGCCGACCCGACTCCACGTGCCCTTGAAGCCCTGCGGGCTTGGGCTAGAGCGCCCATCAGGGGTCCCGACCAACGCACTCTCA
>JAQBWE010000312.1 GCA_027625315.1 Planctomycetota bacterium | reverse complement strand
TACTCGCTCGACGAACTCGCCGCCCTCGCTGGCGTTGCGCCTGCCGACGTGCTCGCGTGGGAGGCCAAGGGTTGGCTCGGCGAAGTGGCACGCGCCCCCTCGAACGGCCGCGACGAAGCAGGCGCTCCGCTCTACGCGTTCGCGCAGGCTGAGCGCTGCGTGCAGCTCGGCGGACGTGGCGGATCACGCCGCATCTGCGTCGTCAACCAGAAGGGCGGCGTCGGCAAGACGACCACCGCCTTCACGCTCGCCGCCGCGTTCGCCGACTTGGGACGCCGCGTGCTGGCCGTGGATCTCGACGCCCAGGCCAACCTCACGACGTCGTTCGGCTTCGATCCCGACGAGCTGGACCTCACGAGCGCCGACCTCCTCACGGAAGAGGGCATCGGCCCCGAAGATGTCATCCTCGAGACAGCCATCGAGGGCGTGCACGCCATCCCCGGCGACATCAAGCTCTGCGCCGTCGAGACACGCATCCAAGACGTCATGATGCGGGAATGGATCCTGCGCACGAAGCTGGAGCCGCTCTTCGACCGCTACCACGTCATCATCTTCGACTGCCCGCCGAACCTGAGCCGCATCACCATCAACGCGCTCACGGCCAGCCAAGAGGTAGTCGTACCCATCGAGACGCAGTCGTACTCGATCAAGGCCATCTCCGACCTCAACAACACCTTCACGCTGCTTAAGCAGCGCATGCGCCATGACCTGCGGGTTTGGATCCTCCCCACGAAGGTGGATCGCCGCATGAAGCTGGCCGGCGACATCCTGGACGCCCTCGACGCGGGCTTCCGCGGTCAGATCCTCGACCCCATTCATGTGGACTCGAACCTGATTCGCGCGCCGCTGCTCTGCCAGCCCGTCACCCAGGCCTTCCCCACGTCCCGGGCATCGGTCGAGTACGCGCGCCTCGCGCGCTTCCTCGTGTTGCCCGACGCTGAACGCAAGCAGTGGATGGATCTACCCCTCGCCACGCGCCGCGAGGTCATTGCCCGCGCGGAACGCGGAGAGGAAGACCTCGGCCTGCCGACCGCGGAGGATGACTCCGACGCCGGATCCCAGTCGCCGGCCCCCAAGGGCAAGCGCGCGGGCCTCGCGTCGCCGAGCTAGGTTCCCAGGGGGGGCAGGCCGCGGCGGCAGCAGCACAGGCGGGCAGGTCGCGGCGGGCTGGTCGCAGTCTGGGTCGCTAGGTCGCAGCCAGGATGGTCCGCACGGCGTCGAACACGCGGCTCGCCGCGATCTTCGTCAGGCACGGGTGCCCCGGCACGGGACACGTGCGCAAGAAGCACGGGCTGCACGGCTCCGGGTCGTACACGATGTGGCGCTCGCGCTGGCCGAGAGGGCTGCTCACCCCGGGATCCGTCGCACCAAACAAGCCGAGCACCGGCGTACCGACCGCGGCTGCTAGATGCATCGGACCCGTGTCGTTGCTCACCACGGCCTGCGCCTCGGCGAGGACCCCCAAGAGCGTCAAGAGGTCAGGCGTCCGACCGGCCGTGCGCAGCACGCGCCCACCCGCCGCCTGGGCGACACGCGCCTCGACGTCACGCGTGGCGTCGGTGCCCACCGTCGCCACGTCGAAGCCGGCCGAGTTGAGGCTCGCCGCCAGCTCGCCAAAGCGTGCGGCGGGCCAGCACTTCGCAGGTCCGTAGCTCGCCCCGGGCTCGAGCACGACGAGGGGCCGGTCGCCAGAGCGGCCCAAGCGCTGGAGTAGGTCGTGCGCCTGGGCCCGCGCCGCGGCCGGCACTTCGATCAGCCAGGGCGCACCGGGCTCCGCGCCGAACGCCCGCGCCAACAGCCCAAACCAGGCGCTGCGATGCGCCGACCGGTAGGGCTTCCAGCCCTGCACGGCGTGGCTCAGCAGAAAACCGCGCGAGCGGCCGCCGAAGCCCACGCGCTGCGGCACGCCCGCAAGCCAAGGACCGACCTGCGCGCGCGTCGAGCGCGGCAGGATCACAGCCGCGTCCGGCTCGAGATCCTTCAGCATGCGCCGCGTGCGACGGAGTTCCCCGAACGAGCGGTCCCGGCTCGCCGCGAGCACGCGCGCGACACCGGGCAGCAAGGCTGCCAGCGGCGCGAAGGGCGCCTTCACCACCGCCACGAGCTCCGCCTCGGGTCGGGCGGCGTGGATCGCGGCGATGGTCGGCGCGGCCATCACGATGTCGCCCAGCCAGTTCGGCAAGCGCACAACAATGCGACGTTGCCCGGGGGGCACCGTCGCAATGGCCAGCGCGGGCGCGTGGATCCCGTCGGGCGCGCTCATCGCACGGCCCCTTGCTGCGGCCACGCCATGGCGTCGCGCGCCACATCCGCCTCCGAGCGCAGCAGATGCAGCACGTAGAGAACGAGCGCCCAGTCGTCGCCGAAGGCAATGTCGTCGCTGCGCGCTCCCGCGACGTGCAGATACTCGAGGCGCTCCTCGTACGGACCGTCGTCGAACACGACGACGCCCACAGCCGCGAGCTCGGGCTCGAACAGCGGCGGGACGAGTCGCCGCTCGACCGGGACGCGCCCGTTGACGCCGCGCGCCTCGTCGAACAGCGCGCCCACGCCGGGCATGCCGCGCGCGTCCAGCCCGTTCATGATGACGCGCCAGATCGCCTCGGGCGTCGCGCCGGTCCGCATCCGTGCTGCGGGCACATCGCGCGCATCGCGCGGCTTGAAGTCCCGCGCGCGCACACGCCGACCGTCGCTCCACTCGAGAACCGCATCGGATCCGTCGCCGCGGCCTTCACTGCCATGGCAACGACTGCACTCCAGCGCGGCATAGAGCGCGCGGCCCCGCAGGACGAGCCGGTCATAGGCAGCCCGGTCACCGACGGCCAGCGCCGGCACGGGCGGCACGGTGCGAGCCGCCGACTCCGGCGCCAACACGAGCCCGAGGCCGACCAGGTGATCGATCAGTGCCGCCACCTGAGCCGGACGCGCGGCGGCGAGCGCCGGCATGCTGCCGCCCGGCAGCCCGTGCTGGATGGTGCGCGCGACGTCGGCGCGCGTAGCGGCCGTACCAAGCGGGGTGCTGCGATAGCGCAGCGTGCCGCGCACGAGATCCGTGGGCGGCGTGTCAAGGGCGG
>JAQBWE010000036.1 GCA_027625315.1 Planctomycetota bacterium | reverse complement strand
GGGGCAGCCGGCTAGGACGACGCGGGGTAGGGCCCCCGCGAGGACGACGACGGCAATCCCACGCCCCGCCTCCACGAAGCCGTACGTGCTCGGCGGGACAGGTGAACCCTTACTCCCTAGAACTTGCCCTGCACGCCAAGGGTCAAGAGCACGTCGGTGTTCTCCGCGGGATCGGGCGCGTCGATCACGTGGTCGATGCGCAAGGCCACGGCGATTGCAAACGTGTCGTTGAGCGGCACGGCGAGCAACGACTCCAGCACGAACAGCGACAGATCATGGTCCTCGAAGTTCGGGAAGTAGCGAGCGCGCGTGCCGATGTCGATGCCGTTGCGGAATTTGTAGAGATGCTCGACACCGAGGTAGCCGGAGAGCGCGTTGGTCTCGGCTCGGAAGCGGCGCTTCTCGGTCGTGTGACCGATACCAATCTCGCCCTTGAGGAACGTGCCCTTGTACTCGTAGAACCAATAGCCGGCGCCCGCGTTCCCGATCCAGCGGTACTGCAAGTCGGCGATGCGGTCCTGGTTGTAGTCCAGGCTCACGAACGCCGACCACTTGCGACCGAAGCGGCGCTCCGCGCGCAGGTCGGAGTTGAAGGCATCCGTGGACTTCGTGCCGTCCGTCTCGCCGTAGGCCAGCAGCCAGCGCCAGCGCAGGATCCACGGCTTGCGGTCGTACTTGATCTCGCCGGCGAACGCGAGGTCGAGCTTGTCCGTGTTGCCCTGGGCGAGGTTCAGGCCCAACGTGAGGGCGGTGCTCCAGGGGCTCGCACAGCAGTCGGGCTCGGCGCAGGGGTCGAGCGGGGTGCAGGGATCCTCCCGCAGTTCGCGCGGCGGCGGCGGCGGACAGCACGTGCCGTCGGCCTTGCGGCGTCCGCCGATGGGCCACAGGTCCGGTCCCAAGGGTGTGGTGGTGTCGTGGCGCTCGAGCCGCGGGGCGGCGACGGCCGCGTCGATCGCCTCAGGCGAGGGAATCGCGTCGCGCAGCGAGGGCGCGTCCACGGGATCCGCCCAGGCCACGGCGGGCGCGAGCAGGGTGAGCAGCAGGGCGATCAGAGCGAGACGGGCCATGGAAACCTCCGGCGTTGGAAGCGCGGGAGGATCCCACACACTCGGCGCGTGAGAAGAAGTGGCCGGGCTGCGCGGACTCCGCCGCGCCCAAACCGGCCTGCCCGGACATGGGCGTGTCACGGATAGAACGAGGCCGCGCTGAAGCCACCGTCGAGCGGGATCACGGCCCCGTTCAACCAACTGGCCTCGTCCCCACACAGGAAGGCAACGGCGGCGGCCACATCCTCCGGCGTACCCAGGCGCCCCACTGGCGTGCACGCCAGCACGGCGCTGCGGAAGCCGGGATCGGACAGCACGCCTTCGGTCAGCGGCGTCGGGACATACCACGGCGCAAGCAGGTTCACGGTCACGCCGTCCGGACCCCACTCGCGAGCCAGATTGCGGGTCAGCTGCGCAAGACCGGCCTTGGCTGCGGCGTAGGCCGCTCCCGTGGGCAGTGCCGTCGCGCCGGCCACGCTGCCGATGTTGACGATGCGCCCCGCGCGCTGAGCGCGCATGGACGGCGCACATAGGCTGGCCCAATGAAACGGCGCCGTCAGGCCCAGTCGGATCAAGTCGTTCCACAGCGCCAGGTCGGTATCGGCCGCGCTGCGACGGACATTGCCGCCGGCGTTGTTCACGAGCACGTCGATCCGCCCGCGCTCAGCAAGCAGGCGCGCAACGGCCGCTTCGCTGGCACTGGGATCGGTGACATCGGCGATGAGCGCGGTCACGCCACTGGGCGCACCGGCGAGTTCTGCGGCCAGCGCCTTGAGGGGGCCGGCATGGCGGGCGACAAGCCCGACGTGGGCGCCGTCCTGTGCGAGCCGGCGCGCGATGGCCGCGCCAATGCCGCGGGACGCGCCCGTCACAACAGCCGTGCGGCCCTCGAACGGCAAGGGCGCGCTCATCGCGCCGTCTCCGCGGGCTCGATCCGGTGCACGGTACCGGGACCCGCGCCCGCCACTTGCACCCGCCGGCCCTCGATGGCTTCGGCGTGCCGGATATAGGCGAGGGCGCGGGCCGGGCGGTGCGCCAGCGTCGGCGCCCACGCGGTCACGCGCCCAACGGACGCCGCGTCCACGCGCACTTCCGCACCGCGCTCGACGGGCGTCTCGTTCTCGAGATCCACCGCGACGAGGCAGCGCGGCGGATGACCGCGATGCTTCGCCATCACCACCGGCTCTTGGCCAGGGAAGCAGCCCTTGCCCCACGTGATCGCTTCTTCCAGCCCGGCCTCGTTGAACAGCACGTCCTCGCCGAGCTCACGCCCGAAGATAGGGATCCCATACTGCGCACAGGCCCAGGCCCACGCGCGCGGGCCGGCCGTCTGGACGTCCTCGGTGGCGAGCAGGCGGGCTTCGAGCGCCGCGGCGACCGCCTCAGGTGCGCGCAACTCGAAACACGGCAGCCCGCGCCGCGTCACGCGCAGCAGGAGCACCGACGCGCCCTGCCAGAGAGTTTCGCTGAATCCACCCTCCACGGGCACGTCGAGGCCCGCGCGCACCAGCACGCCGAGCGCGTCGGGACCGGCGAGCACCCACGCCACCTCGTCGGGCGGCCCGTCGGCGAAGACGACGTCGTCGGCAATGACGTAGCGCTCGAGCGGCGGACGCAGCGCGACGAGAGCCTCGAGCGAGGTCTCGAGGCGCAAGTGATCGTCGCAGTTCCAGAGCGTGAGGTCGCCGAGGACGCGCCCCTTCGGGTTCAACAGGCACGCGTACACGGCTTGCCCAACGGCGAGCCCCTGGACCGAACGCGTGAGCATCCGGTGCAAGTAGTCCAGCCGATCAGCACCCGTCACGCGCAACACAGCGTGGCGCTCGCGACGATAGAGCCCGGCCGCGCGAATGAGTGCTTCGGCCTCGCGGCGGATGGGATAGGCGTCGTCGCGGGCCACTAGTTACTGATCCTCGTCGTCGGAAGCGGGCGGCCAGGGCTCGTCCGGCACACCCGAGCGGCGATTCTCCCACCGGGCCTGCACGAAGAGGAGGTCCGACAAGCGATTGAGCCACTGCACGAACACGGGCTCCACGGCCTCCGTGTGGTGCAAGGCTACAAGTTGGCGCTCCGCGCGCCGACAGACCGTGCGCGCGATGTGCAACCGGGCCGCGGCCTCACAACCGCCCGGCAACACAAAAGTCTTGAGCGGATCCAGCTGCGCCTCCATCGCGTCGATGGCGGCCTCGATCATCTCCACATCCTCCTGGGTCGGCGGCGCCACGCCGGGATCCTTCCCCGCGGGGCTCGCGAGCCACGCGCCCAAGCGAAAGCAGCCGTCCTGCGCGAGGGCAAGCGTCGCATCGACGTTGTCCGTCGTCTTCACGGCGCGCACCCAACCGAGGAGCGCGTTGAGCTCGTCCACCCGGCCGTACGCATCGACCCGCAGGTCGGCCTTGCTCACGCGCCCTCCGCCATAGAGGCCCGTGCTGCCGTCGTCGCCACCGCGCGTGTAGATCTTCATGGCCGAATCATAGCCGTGCGGCCACCCTCCTCGCGCGCCCTGCCCGTCCGTCGGTCGGCGTGGCGCCAGATCGCGCCCCCCCACCTCGGGTCGGATAGAACGGGCGCTCGCCATGCGCAGCCCCCGCCCCCTCGCCGCCATCTTCCTCACGGTCGTGATCGACCTCCTCGGATTTGGCATCGTGCTGCCGCTGCTGCCCCTGTACGCGGACGAGTGGCACGCGTCCCCCACGGTCATCGCGTTGCTGTTCACGTCGTTCTCCGCGCTGCAGTTCGTGAGCGCACCCCTGTGGGGTCGCCTGTCGGACCGCGTCGGTCGCCGGCCCGTGCTCCTCGTGGGGCTCGCGGGCTCCGTCGTGTCGTACGCCCTCTTCGGCGTGGCGGCCTTTCAGTCCCTCTTGGGGCTCCTGTTCGTCTCCCGCATCACCGCCGGACTGTTCGGCGGCACCATCTCGACCGCCTACGCCTACATCGCGGACATCACCTCCACGGAGGAGCGCGGTCGCGGCATGGCGCTCATCGGGATGGCGTTTGGCATCGGCTTCACGCTCGGCCCGGCCATCGGCGGCTTCGGCCACGCGCTGCACCCCGCCGCACCGGGCCTGATTGCCGCGGCGCTGTCCCTGACCGCGTTCCTGTTCGCCTGGCGTCGCTTGCCGGAACCGGAGCGGCACGTACCCGCGCCGCGCCGCTCGTGGCTCGATCTCGGCGCGCTCCGAAGTGCGATGCGCGCCGAGACGATCGGCGCGATCCTCCTGCTTTCATTCGTCACGATCACGTGCTTCTCGCTGATGGAATCGACGGTCGGCCTGCTCGGCAAGCGCGTGTACGAACTGAAGTTCCACGAGATTGGTCTGCTCTTCACGTACCTGGGATTCTGGACCGCGCTGACCCAGGGCATGATCGTGCGCCGCTACATGAAGCGAGTCGGCGAGCTCAAGTTCGCGGTACTCGGTACGTTCACGCTCGGCCTGGGCATGCTGGCCTTCGGCCTCGCCTCGACCCTGGGTTGGCTCATCGCCCTGGCGCCGCTCGCGGTCCTGGGCTTCGGCATGGTGACCCCGTCGCTCAACTCGCTGCTGTCCCGCCGCTCGGCGGCGGATGTGCAAGGCGGCGTGATGGGCGTCAACCAGAGCCTGCAGAGCCTGTCGCGGATCGTCGGACCGCTGATCGGACTCCCGCTCTTCGGCATCGACCACGCGCTGCCGTTCTGGGCGGGCGCGGGCATGATGGGCATCTGCTTCGTGCTGGCGCTCGCGCTCGCGCGGCGCAGCGTCCCGGACGTTTCATAGCCCGGCAGGTGAAACGCAGGCCGGGCGTGGGCCCCGCTACGGCGGCGGCCAGAGTGTGATGGAGAGGTTGCGCAGGGCCGGTAGACCCGGGACATGCTGCACGACCGTCGCCTGGGCTTCGGAGGGTCCACCGAGCCAGCCGCAAGCGTCAGCGCCCTCGCAGAAGAACCCGTCGGTGTCGAGGTCTTCGCCTCCCCGGAGCCGGTAGCCAGCTTCGGGCAAGCCGCGCATCCAGAAGCGGTAGCCGAACTCCGGCAGCGCGAAAAACTTCCGGCGCGCGATACCCGTCTCGTCTTCGATCGCGACGAGCGAGAGCAGCTCGCCCGCCCGCGTACGCTCTTGCACGTACAGGACGACACGCACGGCGCCGTGTGTGACCGGGGAGTTCGACAACAACACGGTTCCGCTATACCGGCCAGGAGTGGGCGGCAGGCGCGAGCGATCGACCGTGATGGTGACGTGCGACTGGTTCACCGGGGGCGACGGCGCCAGCACGGGCACGAGAGACGCACTCAGCCAATCCCCACCGTCGTCGGTGAGCGGGGACGCCAAGAAGATGTTGAGGGTGCCACTACCCCCATTACCCAGGGGAATCTCGACCGAGCTGTTGAAGCCTTGGAACTGGACGCTGCCGCGCGGAAGCACGAGGTGCGGCCCGTCGGAGCGCGGGTTGCCCACCCGGCCTAGCACGATCTTCACAGCCTCATGGGCCTGGACAAGACCTGCTCCGTACGCCACGTCCTCGCCAGGCGGACCGAGATCCATGGCCGTCCCGCTCAGGATCTCGCGCACTTCACGACCCGTCATGGTGGGCGCGATGGAGAGCAGCATCGCGGCCACGCCAGTGACGTGCGGCGCCGCCTGGCTCGTGCCGACGAGGTAGGCGTGACGATGCACGGCGGGCAATACGGTCTCGTCCAGCACGGCCGAGAGCACGCCGTCGTGCCAACCGTCGTCGTCGGCATCGAAGCTGGCGCCCCCACCGGGAGCCGCCAGATCCACCGCTGCGCCGAAGGCTGAGTACTGCGTGGTGAGCAGCTGGGCATCGACGGCCGCCACGGCGAACGTCGTCGGATAGGCGGCTGGATACTCGACCGGCCCGCCCCGATTGCCAACGGCGGCAACGAGCAACACGCCCTGGTTCTCCGCGCGCTCGCAAGCCTCGCGCAACTCCTCGCTGTGCTGCGGCAGTCCAATCGAGAGATTGAGGAGGCGCAGCGGCGTCGCGAGGCGCGTCCCGTCGGGCAGGTTGAGCAAGCCCGCTGCGTAGAGAATCGCGTCGGCAGCGTCGCTCACGAAGCCACCGCCCACGCCAAGCGCGCGCAGCATCATGATGTGGCAACGCGGCACGATGCCAGCCATGCCTACATCATCGTGGTTGGCCGCGATGATTGCAGAGATGTGGGTCCCGTGCCAGCTGGACGTGCCGTCCGCCGCGAAGCGATCACCGGGGTCGGTCGGGTCGAAGTCGCGACCGTTGCCGTCGCCAGAAATGGCGGCGCTCGACACGAAGTCGAACCCGGGCACGAGCCGGCCCGCAAGATCCGGCGACGCGACGATCCCGCTGTCGACGACGCCGATGGTGAGCGCCTCTTGGCCCTGGGTAATGTCCCAGGCCGACGGCACGCCGATGGCACGTAAGTTCCACTGGCGGTTCCATTCCGGATCGCCCGGTTCGGCGAACGCGCGGATGACCCAGTCGGGCTCCGCCCACTCCACGTCAGGGTCCCCGGCAAACGCGGCGCACAAGACCCCCACGCGCGCTTCAGGATCGTCACCGGTCGGCGTGTCGAACGCGACGCGCAACGTGCCCGAGCCTGTGGCCGAGTCGAGGCGTGCACCGTGACGGCGACACAGCGCGTCGCGATCGCAACCGGGCCGCACGCGCACGAGCACGTGTGTGTGGGCACAGCGCTGATCCGGTGCGATACCCGCGACCGGATCGAGCGTCTCGTGTTGCGTCTCGTCGCTCGCGTAGAGGAAGGGCGTCGGGTCCGGCTTGGGAACAAGGGCCATGTCTTCCGCGGTGAGCCGCACCGTCCACCAGCCGTGGCCCGTGCCGGTCGCGCTCAACTCAATCGCGTAGGTCTCGCCGGCGGCCGCGTCGAACATCAAGGTGCGCGGCTGACCACCAGGTGCGGTCTCGCCAAGGGCAATGCCGGTCGCCGTGCGGAACACCTCGGCACCGAAGTCATTGGCGAGGCCGAGGCTCGTGGGGTCCGTCGCCTGAAACGTGAGGGCCAAGGAGATGGTCTGGTCGCGCACCACCTCGAACAGCAGCACATCCCGCGGGTCGGTGCGGCCAAACCAGGCCTCCGAGGTGCCGAACGTCCCCGTGACCTCCAGGGTGCACCGCGGCCAGACCGGCGGCAGTCGGAACGGCTGCGCCTGGCTGTCGTTGGGTTCCTGCTCGATCACGCGCCCAAGGTCGTGATCGGGCAGCAGGATCGTGCCCGCGAGGCCGTCGATGATCTCCGGCGGCAAGGGCCCATCGCCGCCACCACCGCCGCCGCAGGCTGTGGCCAGGGCGAGGAGTGCCACAAGGCTGAAGGCGCGCCACCCGCGCGCCCGCTCGCAGCTTCGCTCGCGGTCGCGGGCGGGGGCGGGAGCCAGGCACGCGCTGAGACGGTCGGCGGAATCCTGCTGGCTCGCTGCTCGCATGCCGCCTGCGGCCTCCATCGCCCCGGACCAACCGCCGGGCCGTCCAATCCTACCCCGTTCGGCATCGGATCCGGACGGGGGACGGCCGGATCGACCGTCTCCGGGGGCTCTCCGGTACGTTCGGGCCATGCTGGCCTCCCTGCTTCCCCTCGCCGGCGGCCTCGTCGCCCTCTGGGCGCTGCTCTCCGCGGCGTTCGCGTGGGGGGCCCGGCGGGCCCAGCGCCTGGGCGAACTCCGCGCCTGTGAGGCCTTTCGAGCGGCCCCGCGGGCAGGCGCAGGAGCCTCCCGCACGCGCCTCGCGTTCCTGGGCGACGTGCAGCGCGGCATCGCCGATGTCCTAGAGCCGCTCCGCGGAGCCCTCGCCGAGTCGGGCGCCGACCTACTCATCTCCAGCGGCGACCTCATTAGCCATGGCGAAGCGCCGTACTACGGCATCGCCCTCGCAGCCTTCGAACGAGCGGGCTGGACAACCCCGACCCGCCTCGTCCCAGGCAATCACGAACTCTGGCCGCGCCGCTCCAAGGACGATCGAATCGGCGGCGCGCTGTTCGAGGCACGCTTTGGCGCACGCCACTGGGTCGCCCGCAGCGGCCCCGTGCTCATCGTGGGACTGGACAACGGCGCGGACTGGCTCGCCGATGATCAACTCCCCTGGCTGCGCGCGGCGCTCGCAGCCGCGCCGACCGCACCGTGGATCCTCGTCTGCCATCGACCGCTCTACCCCTTCGACACGGATGTACGCACGCCGCACGCCGACCTAGCCGGTCTCGCGAACGCTCTGCGCCCGCGTCCACCGCTGCTCGTCGTCTCCGGTCACCTGCATCGCTATCACGACGAGGTCGTCGACGGCGTCCGCCACTTAGTCAACGCGCACGGCGGCGACGTGCACGGCCTTGCCATCCGGCGCGGGGACTTCCAGTGGGTGCGAGTCGATGTCGAGGGCGCCACGTGTGAGGTGCATGTGGAGTCCCTGCCGCGCCGGCGCAGCTCGGCCGCCTACATCGATCAACTGGCCGTGCGTCTGTGGTCTGACCGCCGCAAGCCCCTCGGAGCCCTGCTGGCGTGGCCCGCACGGCTCGTGCTGCGCGCGCTCGGTCGCGATGTGCCGGTCGTGCGCTATCCCGAGGAGCGGCGCGTGCCCGCGCGCGAGGTGCTGATTGCGCGCCGCGCTGAGGCGCCGTCCGCATGAAGCAGGACCAGTTCCTCGACGTCGCCAGCCTCGACGACGCCCGCACGCGCTGGCGGGCCGCGCTTGATCTGAGCGTACGCGCGACGGAGCACGTGGCACTGGCGGAGGCGCACGGCCGCATCTTGGCCGCGGACGTCATCGCACCCGGCGACGTGCCCGCCTTTGATCGTTCGAACGTCGACGGCTTCGCCGTCCACGCGGTCGACACGTTCGGCGCGTCCGAGCGCGCCCCCGCCGCGCTACGACTCGACGGGCCAGCCATCGACGCGGGGATGGATCCCGCCGGCACACTCGAGCCCGGCACGGCGCGCGTCCTGGCAACCGGCGGCGTGCTGCCGCGCGGGGCGGACGCCGTCGTCATGGTGGAGGACACCGACGCCAACGCGACGCACGTACGCATCATGAAGCCCGTGGCCCCCGGCGGGCGCATCAGCCACGCCGGCAGCGATGTGGCCCGCGGCGAGATCGTGCTGCGCGCGGGCACGCGCCTCACGGCGCGCGAGACCGGCACGCTGGCGGCTTGTGGCATCGCCCAGGTGCCCTGCGTGCGGCGCCCGCGGGTGGCGGTGCTGTCGACGGGCAACGAAATCGTCGCGCCCGGTACGCCGCTCGCGCCGGGACTCGTCCACGATGCGAATGCCACGCTGCTCGCGGACACGCTGCGGGAACTCGGCGCCGAGCCCCACATGCTCGGCATCGCCCGGGACGACGTCGCTGAGCTTGAGAGCGCGTTAGACGAAGCGCGCGCCTTCGACGCCACGATCCTCTCCGGCGGCACCAGCAAGGGCGGCGGCGACCTCTCGTACCGAGTCTTGGAAACGCGCGCGCAGATCATCGTGCACGGCGTGGCGTTGAAGCCGGGGAAGCCGCTCTGCCTGGCAGCGTGGAATCGCAAGCCCGTCGTGGTGTTGCCGGGCTTTCCCACATCGGCCATCTTCACGTTCCACGCCGTCGTGGCGCCGGTGCTCCGCGAGATGCTCGGCCAGCGCGAACGTGCGGGGGCTCAGATTCAGGCGCAGCTCCCCCGGCACGTGGCGAGCGAACAAGGTCGCCGCGAATTCAACCTCGTGAACTTGGTGCGGGGCCGCAGCGGCTGGCTGGCCTTCCCGCTCGGCAAGGGCTCGGGGTCGATCACAACCTTCGCGCGCGCCGACGGCTTCTTCGACATCCCCGCAGACGTCGAGTACGTCGAGGCGGGTCACGTGGTGGAGGTCACACTGCTTGGTCGCGATGTGCGGCCCGCGGATCTGGTCGTGATCGGAAGTCACTGCCCGGGGGTGGACCGCATCCTCTCGCACCTGGCGCGCGCAGGCCTCGACGCCAAGGTCCTGGCCGTCGGCTCACGCGGGGGGATCGATGCCGCGGCCGAGGACGCCTGCGATGTGGCGCCGATCCACCTCTTCGATCCAGCGAGCGATACGTGGAATGCACCGTTCGCGCCGGAAGGCGTGCGCGTCCTCTCCGGCTACATGCGGGAGCAGGGCCTCGCGTTCCGCGCAGCCGACCGCGCGCTGTATGCGCAAGCGCCGGTGGACGATGCGCTGCGCGCAGCGCTGGGTGACCACACGCGGCGCGTCGCCAACCGCAATCGCGCGAGCGGCACGTTCCTCGCGCTAGAGCGCTTCGTTGCCCCCGGCCCGCTGCCGCCGGGTTGGACCACGGCGTACCGATCCCACACCGCCGTCGCCTCGGCGATCGCGCAAGGGCGGGCCGATTACGGCATCTGCATCGCGCAGGCCGCCTCCGCCGCAGGGCTCGCCTGGCTGCCGTGGCGCGAGGAGCGCCTCGACTTCCTTGTTCCCGCTGAGCGCTGGGACTCGCCAGCCGTAGCGGCGTTCCGCGCGGCCCTCGCAGAACCGAGTGTGCGCGCGGCGCTCGCCGCGATCGGGATGGCGCCATGACGCGCGGCGCGGTGGTCCTGTGCGGCGGGCACAGCACGCGCATGGGGCGCGACAAGGCCACGCTGCCGTTCGGGGCGGAGACGCTGCTCCGCCGCGTCGTCGGCATCTTGCGTCCGCTCGTCGAGGAAGTCACCGTCGTGGGTCGCCGCGATCAAGTGCTGCCAGCGCTGCCAGCCGATGTCCGCGTAGCCCACGACGCGATCGAGAACCGCGGACCGCTCGGCGGCTTGCAGGCTGCGCTGACCCATGCGCAGGCCGACGTGCTGTATGTGACCGCGTGCGATGCCCCGTTCCTCGCCCCCGCCTTCGTGACCCTGTTGTTCGAGTCCCTGGGGGAAGCCGATATCGCGGTGGCTGAGACTGAGGGGTTCACCCATCCGCTGGCGGCGGTGTATCGGCGGAGTGTCCTGCCGGTCGTGGAGCGCCTGCTCCAAGCCGAGCGGCTGCGCCCCGTGTTTCTGTATGCCGAGGTCCCGACCGTGCGTGTTCCGGGCGAGGTGCTGCGCCGCGCCGATCCGAGCCTCGCTTCCCTCGACAACCTGAACACGCCCGAGGCGTACGCAGCCGCGCTCGCTCGCCTGAAGGTGGAGGGCGGCGGTCGCGTCCGCATCGAACTGTACGAAGGGGCGCGCCAACTCGCGGGGGTCGCCGCGGTGGACGTCGAGGCCGCCACGCTCGGCGAGGCGCTGCGGGCCCTGGCCGCCGCCCAGCCTGGACTCGTGCCGCGCGTGATCGAAGCCGGCGAACTCGCCCCCCACTGGCGGGCAAGCCGCAACGGCCGCGCGTTCCTCAGCGACCCCGAAGCCGCCCTGGAGCCGGGCGACACGCTCTTGATCGTGAGCGCTCTCGCGGGGGGGTAGCGCGCGCGGAAGGCGGGCCAGGCGTGACACGTCCCGGGTAGGGTGCTCCCGGCGCTCCGCCGCCGGAGGTTTGCATGGGTCGCTCGCGCATCGTCGTCAACGCCGCACTCGCGGTCGCCGCTCTCACTGCCGCGACACTGTTCGCGGGCTGCTCTTCGACCGCTGAGCCGGTGCGCTTCGCCGTGGTGCCCTACGCGCGGACCGGCGGCGTCAGTGGATTCTGGCAGACGCCGCGCGGCGGCAAGCACGACTCGACATCCCCGCGGCGCCCGACGTTCAGCGAGTCCGGAGTCACGGACGCGCAGGAGTACGGACTCGACGGCACGGTCGACTGGGGTCGGCATCGGCTGAAGCTCGGCTACGCCCACACGGTGTTGCAGGGCAACGCGGTCCTCACAGAGGGTCTGACCTCCCAGGGGGCCGTGTTCCCCGCCGGCACGAGCATCAGCACGGACTCCTCGATCGACTGGGCGCAGCTGAACTACCAGTACCGGCTCGACGTGCCGCTGGGCGAGTGCGATTGTCTCAAGCTCTGGCCGGGCATCGGCTACAAGTTCGCCGGCCTGCACCACGTAGTCGACGGCAGCAACGGCGCGAGCGTCAGCCGCCACCACGGCCCCGGCATGCCCAACGTGCTGCTCGATGCTTCCTGGCGGCCGCGCAACACGGGCCCCGTGCGGTTCACGGGCTCCGGCGCCACGACGTTCAGCATCGGCGGCGAGCCGTCGCGTGATCAGGTGATCGAGCTGCTCGGACGCGCGCACTACGACTTCGGCCGCCGCGGCTCGCTGTTCCTTGAGACCGGCTACCGCGACACGGTCCTGCGCGACGACCAGCCCGACCAGCAAAACCACCTCAATCTCAAGTTCGGCCCTTGGATTGGCATTGGCGGCGAAGTCCGCTTCTAGTCCTTCTCGGCCCCGGGGGCCACGCGTGCGCTGGCCACGGTCCCAGCCAGGCAGCCTGCGAGGCTGCAGACGAGCGCCAGGTACAGACCGAGGCCCCGGTTTCGTAACGCGAACACCTCCGAGCTGGTGTCGAGCAACGCGAGCACGAACGCCAGGCCGAGCGCGACGCCGCCGGCGCGCAGAAGGGTTTCGGCGCGCGCGGCTTGCGTCTCCGCAACGGCGCTGCCTGCGATGAGCAGCGCTGCGGCCAGGCCCGCGATCACCGCCAGCAGCACGCCATGGAACGGCTCGTCCGTGCCTTGCAGTGGATAGGCCTGCCGGATCGCCGCTTCGCGTGCGGGCTCGAGCGCCTGGCCCTCGGCATGCTCGCGCAGCGTATCGGCGTAGAGCTCCGCCGCCGTGCGCTCGGGCACGGCCCAGTCGAGGAAGATCGCTCCAACGACGAGGAGCGCCGCGATGACGGAGCCCGTCACAAGCCGTGAAGAGCTGTTCATCACTCGCCCGTCTCCGTTGGCCGCGTGCGGCTCAACCAGCGCGCCGGGTCCAGCAACTCCGCCCGCTGGCGCGGCGGATCACGCAGCGCTTGCATGACGCCCGCGCGCCCCCGCGCGCGCTGCACGGCGTCGATGAAGTCCTGACCCGCGACATATTCGCGCCAGAGCTGCTCGTGCTGCCCATCGTCCACGCCCTCAAAGAACGCGCGGAAGTCGTCAAAGAACCGGCCCATGCCCCAGTGCTTGGCCACGAGGCGCGTCACATGCTGCGCGTGGCCCTCGCCGATCGCGGAGGCGCACTCGGCGGCCTCCTTCGACGGATCGAACACACGCTTGACCCAGAGATCGGGCACCTGCTCCTGCTGCCACGCGTGCGTCAGCTCGTGCACAAGGATCAGGCGCACGCCGTCGCCGCCGGTGAGCGACTCGCGCAAGCCGTCGCGCCGAAAGCGCGGGATCGCGTCCTTGGACACCGTGATGGCGTGCGCCTCGCGGAAGTAGCGCCCGAGCTGGTAACGCGCAAACTCCGCGAACATCGACTCGTTGCCCCCCAAAGCCGGGGGCTCGGGCAACTCCTCCCGCCGCGCGTACTCCAGCGCTGAGAGGCGATACAGATCCGCCAACTCGATGGCGCGCCCGATGCGCAGCGTGGGTCGAGCCACGAACCGGGCCTCGCAGACCGCCTCGACAGCCTCGCAGGCCTTCTCGAAGTGCGGCAGCAGCCAGTCGGGGTCGGTCCAAGGATCGTCCGTCGGCGGCTCGGACGTCGCGATCGGGGAGGGGAACTCGAGCGGCGTGGGGCCGCTCCGCGCGGGCTCTACGTCGCGCAGGAGCCACCAGAACGCGGCTCCGGCCAAGGCGAACACGATGACTAGGAGCACGGACCGCGGCATGGCGTGCGAGCATAGACGCGCATGCCTCCCGGCGGATACCACGGCCAAGCGCTCCGGGTCGATCTCGCCACGGGCGCGACCGAGATGCGCCCCCTTGCCAATGACGTGCTGCGCCAGTTCGTCGGCGGCGTGGGTCTCGGAACGTACCTGCTCATGGAGTCGAGCCCGGCGGGCGTGGAGCCGCTCGCTCCCGAGGCGGCGTTCGTCGTGGCGCTCTCTCCGCTCGTCGGCTCGCCGCTGACGACGAGCGCGAAGTTCGCCGTCGTCGCCAAGTCGCCTCTGACGAACCGGATCACGGACGCGCTCGCGAGCGACCGCTTCGCCATCGAGCTCAAACACGCGGGGCTTGACGCGCTCATCGTGACCGGCATCGCTCCCACGTGGAGCGTCCTGATCGTCGAAGACGGCGCCGCCCGACTCGAGGACGCCTCCGATTTGCTCGGGCTGTCTTCGGCTGAAGCCGAGACGCAGATGCAGGCGCGCTACGGTTCCTCGTACCGCTGGTTTGGCATCGGCCCGGCCGGCGAGGCGCTCGTGCGCTTTGCCACCGTTTCCGGTGACAACCGGCACGCGGGTCGGGGCGGCCTCGGCGCGGTCATGGGCTCCAAGCGGCTCAAGGGCATCCTCGCTCGCGGCACACGACCGACACCCGTGGCGGACCCGGCCGCGGTGCTCGCCCTGGCAAAAGACCTCTCCCGGCGCTCGCTGGGCGAAGGCACGGCCAAGTACCGCGAGCTCGGCACGGTGGCCAACGTGCTCGTGCTCAACCGTCTCGGCGCGCTGCCGACGCGCAACTTCCAAGCCGGCTCCTTCGAGGGCGCCGAGGCAATCTCGGGGGAAGCGTTCCACGCCACACCCGGCGCCATTCGCAAGCACTGCGCGGCCTGCACGATCGGCTGCGAGCACGTGTTCAAGTCGCGCGACGGCCGCTCGGTTCGACTCGAGTACGAGGGCGTGTTTGCCCTTGGGTCGCTCTGCGGCATCGCCGATCGCGAGGCGCTGCTCGCCGCCGCAGCCGCGTGCGACGACCTCGGCCTCGACGTGATCTCGGCGGGCGGCACGGCCGCCTTCGCCATGGAGGCCCGCGAGCGAGGCTTGCTGCCGGAAGCCCCAGAGTTCGGCGACGCGAGCGGACTCCTCGCGCTGCTCGGGCAAATCGCCGCGCGCACGGGCGTCGGCGACTTGCTCGCTGAGGGGTCGCGCCGCGCCGCAGAAGCGCTAGGCGGCGAAGCGCCTTCCTTCGCGTGCCACGTGAAGGGCATGGAGCTGCCGGGCTACGAGCCGCGCGCGCTCAAGGCCATGGCGCTCGGCCTCGCGGTGGGCACGCGCGGAGCGGACCACAACCGCTCCGGCGCCTACGAGGAGGACTTCCGGCCGGGCGCGGATCGACACGCGGCGGACGAGGCGAAGGGGCCCGCGGCCGCGCGCACGGAGGATCGCGCGGCGTTGCTTGACAGCCTCATCCTCTGCAAGTTCCTCCGGGGCGTGTTCACGGATCTGGAGGCCGAGGCCGCGACGATGCTCTCCGCCGTCACCGGCTGGGACGTCGACGCGCAGGAGCTGGCGACGACGGCACGGCGCATCGTGACCCTCAAGAAACTCTTCAACGTGCGCGCGGGCTGGACACGCGCCGAGGACACGCTCCCACCGCGATTCCTGGAAGAGTCCATCCCCGGCCCGGCGATGGGTCCAAGCGCGGGGCACGCGGTGTCGTTGAGCAAGGCGCAACTCGACCGTATGATCCGCGGGTACTACCGCGCGCGCGGCTGGAACGACGACGGGTCGGTTCCTCGCGCGCGGGCCATCGACCTGGGCCTGGGAGGCCTCGCATGAACGCGCCCCTGATCTCTGAGTCCGCCAAGGCCCGGGCCGCCGCCCGGCCGACGGGCGAGATCACGTTGGAGATCGACGGCCGCAGCGTCACGGTCTCCGAGGACTGCACCGTCTGGGAGGCCGCGCGGGATCAAGGCATCCCCGTGCCCGTGCTCTGCCATGACCCGCGCATGGAGCCCGTGGGCGTTTGCCGTATGTGCGTCGTCGAGATCGAGGGGGCTCGCACGCTCCAGGCGTCGTGCGTCCGCAAGGTCGAGGCCGGCATGAAGGTCCGCACGGACTCCGAGCTGGTGCGTCGCAACCGCAAGGTGCTCACCGAGCTGATGATGTCCGATCAACATGTGGACAGCCGCCGCGAGGCCCAGACAGGCGACGACGAGCTGTTTGATCTCGCTCGCGAGCTCGACGCCGACGCCAGCCGCTGGCCGGCCGGCAACGGGCGCCCGCAGGACGCCTCCTCCACGGTCATCCACGTCGACCATCAGGCCTGCATCCTCTGCGACCGCTGCATTCGCGCTTGCGACGCGCTCCAGAGCAACATGGTCATCGGCCGGACCGGCAAGGGCTACGAGACGCGCATCGGGTTCGATCTCGACCGCGCGATGGGCGGCTCGACCTGCGTGGAGTGCGGCGAGTGCGTCGCGTCGTGCCCGACGAGCGCGCTGACCAACAAGGTCGTGACCGTCGACCTCCAGCCAGCCAAGGACCTCAAGCAGGTGGACAGCGTGTGTCCGTATTGCGGGGTCGGCTGCGCGCTGTCGTACTTCGTGGACGAGAAGGCCAACAAGGTCGTCTACGCCGAGGGCCGCACCCCCAGCGCCAACGAGGGGCGCCTGTGCGTCAAGGGTCGCTACGGCTTCGACTACGCCACGCACCCCCACCGCCTCACCAAACCGCTCATCCGCAAAGCGGAGTTCTACCCCAAGACACTCCTCACCGACGACATGCAGGGCAAGTCCGACGGCCGCCGCAAGGAGCGCGTGTACGCGGACTATGAGAAGGCATTGGGCGCGTTCCGAGAAGCCACCTGGGAAGAAGCGCTCGACCTCGTCGCGAGCAAGCTGAAGGGCATTCGCGAGACGCACGGACCTCGCTCGCTCGCGGGCTTCGGCTCGGCGAAGTGCTCCAATGAGGAGGCGTACCTCTTTCAGAAGATGGTGCGCGTCGCCTTCGGCTCAAACAACGTCGACCACTGCACGCGGCTGTGCCACGCGTCGAGCGTTGCGGCTCTGCTCGAGACCATCGGCTCGGGCGCCGTGACGACCGTATACAGCGACATCGCCAACTCCGATCTCGCCATCATCACGGGCTCCAACGCGACCGACAATCATCCGGTGGCCGCGACCTTCTTCAAGGAGGCGGCGCGCAACGGCACGCGGCTCGTCGTCATCAACCCGTTCCAGCCCACCTTGACCGAGCACGCGGACTTCTACCGCATCAAGCCCGGATCCGATGTGACGTTCTACAACGCGCTCATGCACGTGATCCTGGAGGAGGGCCTCGAGGATTGCGCGTACATCGAGAAGTTCACTGAGAACTTCGACGCGCTGAAGGCCGTCGTCGCCCGGTACACACCTGAGGTGGCAGCCCCCATCTGCGGCATCGAGCCTGAGCGCATTCGCGAGCTCGGCATCGCGATCGGCAAGTCCAAGGCGATGCTCGTGTTCTGGGGCATGGGCATCTCCCAGCACGTGCATGGCACCGACAATGCCCGCTCGCTCATCTCCCTGTGCCTGCTCACGGGCAACGTGGGGCGTCCCGGCACCGGCCTGCACCCCTTGCGGGGCCAGAACAACGTGCAGGGCGCGAGCGACGCCGGACTGATCCCGATGATGTACCCCGACTACGCGCCCGTCGCGGACGACGAGGTCAGGGCCAAGTACGAGAAGGCCTGGGAAGTCGAACTCGACCCGAAGCCGGGCCTGACCGTCGTGGAGATCGCCCACGCGGCGGCCAAGGGCGGCATTCGCGGCATGTACGTGATGGGCGAGAACCCGTTCATGTCGGACCCGAACGTGGCCCGCGCACGAGCAGCCTTCCTCGGATTGGACTTCTTCGTGGTGCAGGACATCTTCCTCACGGAGACGGCCGAGGCGGCCGACGTGATCCTGCCCGCGTCGAGTTACTTCGAAAAGACGGGCACGTACACCAACACGGATCGGCGCGTACAGATCGGACTGCAGACGCTCGACGCGCCCGGCGAGGCGCGCCTGGATTGGCAGATCCTGTGCGATGTGATGACCCGCATGGGCTTCCCCCAGCACTACGACACCGTCGAGGCCCTCTGGAACGAGCACCTGGCGCTCAACGACAGCTACAAGGGCCTGACGTACGAGCATCTCGGCGGACCGGGTAAGCTGTGGCCCTGCGACGATCCGACGACCTCGGATGGCGAGGTGGTGCTCTTCGGCGACGGCTACCCGACAGCCAGCGGCCGTGCTCGCTTCAGCCCGGCAGAGACGATTCCGCCAGCCGAGCTCCCGAGCGCAGAGTTCCCGTTCGTGCTCAACACGGGCCGCTCGCTCCAGCACTGGCACACAGGGTCCATGACCCGGCGCACCAAAGTGCTCGACGCGATTCGGCCCGAGGCCACGTGCGAGATCCACCCCGACGACATGGCGCGCCTTGGGCTCGCCGACGGCCAGTTCGTCCGACTGACCACCCGCCGCAACAGCATCCAGATCAAGGCGGAGCTCTCGACTCGCACGTCCAAGGGCAGCGTGTTTCTTCCGTTCACGTTCCGCGAAGCCGCCGCCAACCTGCTGACCACCGACGAACTCGATCCGGACGGCAAGATCCCGTCGTTCAAGTACGCCGCCGTGCGGGTCGAACCGGCCTAACCAGCCGCCCGCTCGACGCGTCCGGGGGAAGAGGTGTAGACTCAGGGCATGCGCCCGATCGCCCTCGCCTTGCTCCTCGTGTCCGTCGGCGCTCTGCGGTCCAGCCCATGCCTAGCCAAGGATGGCGAGGTGCTGGAGCGCTACCCGCCCAGCTTCCGCATCGCGGTCAAGGAGGCGATCGACGGGGGCGTTCGGCGCCTGCGCGAGCTCCAGGCGGTCGAGGGCCACTTCGGCGACCCGGCGCACGACCAGGCCATGGGGCACACGGCCCTGCCCCTGCTCGCCATGCTGAAAGCGGGCGTGCCCGCGGACGATCCGCAGGTGCGCCGTGCCATGCGCGCGCTTGGAGGCATGAAGGTGCAGCGCGTGTACAGCGCGGCCGTCCTGCTCATGGCACTGCATGCGTACTACGACCCGACCCTCGACACGAACGACGCTGACGTCGACACGGACCGCAGCAAGCGTGTGGATCCAAAGGCAACGCGGGAGAAGCTCTCGGCCGAGCACGCCGCACGCGTGCAGGAGGCGCTCGACTACCTCCTAAGGGCGCAGAACGCCTCGGGGTTGTGGCACTACGACGTACCCGCGATGGACTCCGCGACCGGCCGTGACTTGTCCAACGTGCAGTACGCGCTCCTGGGACTCCGCGCGGCAATGGACTGTGGCTTCAGAGTCCATGGCGAGGTCTGGCGGTCCGCGCTCCGCGGCCTCCTCGAACATCAAGACGTCAAGGGCGATGAACTCGAGCTGCAGCGCCGAGAGGCGCGGGACGGGTACGTATTCACGACCACAGAGAAGGCCGAGAGCCGCCCCTTTCACTACTCGGTGCGCAAAAAGAACGGACCGCTCGGCGAGGCCACTGTCTGGGAGAACCCGGCGACGGGTTCCATGACCACCGCCGGCATCGCCTGCATGGCCATCTGCCAGGAGGGCCTCTGGCGAACTCGCAAGTTCAAGGGCAGCGACCGCAAGAAGTCCGCGGACTCCATCCGAGATGGCCTGGATGCAGACGCAGTTCACGGTGACCACAAACCCCGGCCATCCGACCGGCGCGCATCACCTCTACTACCTCTACGGGCTCGAGCGCATGGGCATGCTCACCGGCACGCGCTGGGTGGGCGAACACGACTGGTACAAGCTGGGCGCGGACCTACTGCTTGAGCGCCAAAACGTCGTGTGGGGCGGGTGGGGCAACCATGTCGAGACGTCGTTCGGCATCCTCTTCCTGAAGCGCGCCACGCGTCGAGGCGACAGCGTGGTCACCACGGACTGAGTCCGGCGGTCCGCGCGACACGGCGCGAGGCGTACGTACGGTGGTATCCGTTCACCCCCTTCTGCGACGGGGGTGGGGCGACGCGCGCCGCGCGCCGCGATCCTGCGTCCCCTGCCAGATCAGAGCCCATCCGCTAGCGATCGGGTTCGTGGGGCGAGGCCCTGGCGCGGCCGTCGAGGGCCTTCGCCGCCGGCGGACGTGCGAAGCACGTCCCGAGGGCTAAGCCA
>JAQBWE010000311.1 GCA_027625315.1 Planctomycetota bacterium | reverse complement strand
GACTCACGCGGCCAGCCTCGCTCGTGCTGCGCCGGACGGGCGGCAGCAGGTCGCGCCGCAGATCGAACAGGCCGAGCAGATCGTCGGACCACGCGTTGGCCCGGAAGTCGTACACCTGGCTCGCCGACGCCTCGGTGCGATCGGTCGCGAGCGCCCCAGAGAGCTTCAAGCGCAACCAGTCCTTGGCGGAACAGACGCGTGCGGTGCGGGCGGCGTTCTCGGGCTCGGTCCGCAGGTAGCGCAGCCACTTCGGCACGAAGAAGCCCGGCAGGGGCAGGGCGACCGTGCGCCGCGCCACGGCGGGAAACACCGCGCGCACCTCGTCGCACTCGGCAGTCGCCCGGCCGTCGGCCCACAGAAACGCCGGCCGCACGGGCACGCCGTGCTCATCCAGCGGCAGCAGGGCGTGCTTCTGGCCGGTCAGCCCGACCGCCAACACGCGCGCCTGCGGCGCAGCAGCCAGACACGCGCGAATCGCGACGACCGCGGCGCGCCACCAACCGTCGGCATCCTGCTCCGCCTGCAGTGGCGCGTCGGAGATCAGCACGAGCCGCTCGCTCGCAGCCGCCAGGGCCCGTCCATCCAGGTCGACCAGCAGCGCCTTGACGGAGGACGTGCCCAGGTCGAGACCGAGGAAGGCGTCGGCATCATGCGCCATGGAGACTCCCGGACGGCGTGCGTGCCGACGTACTACTTGACGCCGAGGAGCTCGATCTCAAACACGAGATTCGAGTACGGCGTGATCGTCGCCCGACCCGGGCGGCCCGGACGTTCCTGCTCGCCGTAGGCCAGATGCCACGGGATCCACAGCCGCCGCTTGCCGCCAACGCGCATGCCCGGCACGCCCAACAGCCAGCCTTGGATCAACCCGCCGCGCGCGAGCGGGAACTCCACGGGATCGCCGCCGACGTTGCCGTCAAAGATGCGGCCGTCCTCGAGCGTGCCCGTGTAGATCACCTTGATCGTGTCGCCGTCACGCGCCGCATCGCCGGTGCCCTCGACCAGGTCCTGGATGTCCAGCGCCGCCCATTGCACGTCGAAGATGAGATCGCTGTTCGGCATGATGTTGCCGTGGCGCATCGTGCCGTAGGCCAGCGCGGCCGGGATCTTCAGGCGCCGACGTTCGCCGCGCTTCATGCCCTGGAGTCCTTCGATCCAGCCTTCGATGACGCCGCCATCTTCGAGGACGAGGCCCAGCTTGATGTTCTGCTGAAACTTCGCGCCGCTCGCTGCGCTGTACCCGACGAACGCGATGTCCATCGGCTCGCCCTTCGCCCGTTCCTCGCCGCGGCCGTCCGCAAGCACGAGGACCTCGACACCACCGGGCGTCGTGGAGGTGCGCAGCGCCGTCACGGCGGGAACGCGGCCGGAGTCGATCGGGCCGCCCGGGTCGCCCTTGCCGCCGAGGGTCTGCAGCGCGACGAACACGCACGCCCCCAGCAAGAGGATCGCGAGGCCAACAAGGAATCCACGTTCGGAGGGCTTCATGCCCGGGATTCTACGCGTCGATCGGCGGCCGCGCCCCCGTGCGGACGAGCGCCTCCAGCACCGCCGCGGGCGGCACGTCGAGCTCATAGATCATCGTGTCTTCGGCCGCGGGGTGCACGACGGTCCGGTCGGCGAGGACGCGCAGCGGACCAAACAGCTCGTGGGTGCGCCGGACGGGACCCTCCCGGCGAGTCACGCCCATTTGCCGCCGCGCGTCCATCAGCAGCAGCGCCAGGGCCTTCGCGCGCACGCCGAGCCTCAGACCCGGCAGCAAGCTGAACAGCGAGAACGCCGAGACGGTCCCGGGCTCGGGCGTGAGCGCGGCGCAGAACTCGCACACGGGCACCAAGGCGTCCGAATCGACCGGCAGGTCACCCAGGCGCGCGGCCAACCCCGCCGGCACATCGGCGCGCGCGAGCGCGAAGCCGATCATCGCGGACGGCAGGGTCGCGCAGTCCAGCTGGACCCAGCCGGGCATCGACGCCGCTCCGAAGGCGAGGGCATTGCCACGCAAGAGCAGGTCGAAGAACGGCGCACTCGCCGGCGCGAGCACGTCGATCAGGCGCGTGTCCGCCAACGGCGAACGCTGCACCCACGGCGCGACCAGTCGCGGCACGCCCAGCACGAACGGAACAAACCGAACGCCTTCGATCTGCACGGTCGCCCTACCCGCCGTCGCCCGGCGCGGGATCGCGCGCGGGCTCGCGGCTGGCTTCCAAGCGCGCGTGTGCCGCCTTGGCGTCTTCTCCGGGATGAGCCTCGAGGTAGCGCAGCGTGGGACCGATCGTCCATGGCGCCTGTTCACGCAGGCGCTCGTAGGCCGCCAGCACAACCGGCAGCCGGTCCCACGCCTCGAGCCGGCCAAGGGCCTCGACCGCCACGCCGTAAATGGCGGCGTCTTCCATGAGCGCCGTGAGCTCGGCGAGCACGCTCGCCCGCGGGAGCACCTCTGTGTTGCGCGCATGGAAGAGGAGCGTGCGCACGAATGCCCCGCCAACGATGACCGCCTCCGTGCTGCTCCCCGCGCGCAGGGCGCGGATCGGAATCAGTCCCTCGGGGCCCGTCAGAAACAACCAGGCGGCCAGCAGGGCATCGAAGCCCGCGGCGCGCTGCATGGCGGTGTCGCGCATCCACGCGCTTAGCAACTTGCGCTCGTCCGCGCCGCCGACCAGTCCCAGCAACAGGAAGAGCGCACCGCGACTGCTCGCGGCGGACGCGGGATCTGCCAGCGTGGGAACGAGATCCTCCGGCGTCACGCGCTCTGCCGCGGCCCGTACCGCGGCGAAGGGTGCCTCGGCAAACTCCTTGCGCGCGGAGGCCGCGACCATGGGGTCCGGGTGCTTCAGCCAGGGCACGAGGACGCTCAGCCGTTCGGCGGGCTTGTCGGCCGGCGGGAGGCGCGGGGTGGCAAGGAGGAAGTCCAGCGTCGCGGGCCGCAGCATGAGGACGGTGCCGCCCACAAAGTTGGCCTTCTGCCCGAGCAGCAGCCACGCGTGGCCGGGGAGCGCGGCGGAGGCGCCGCGCGGCGCGACGCGCGCGCCAGGGACGAGCGTCTTGTCGCCCTTGAGGATGCGCGTGATCTCAAACTGCACCCGCCCCTCGCGCGTGCGCCCTACCGGCTC
>JAQBWE010000035.1 GCA_027625315.1 Planctomycetota bacterium | reverse complement strand
CGAGCCTCTGGCTGCCCCCGCGGGCCGTGACCAACGGGGAGCACCTCTTCGTCAGCGACGGCGGCGCGCTCCACATCTACGACCTCGCCACCGGTGCGCCCGTCCTGGATGACCCCGAGGCCGGGGCCTACCCCTACGCCCGTCGGGCGGGTGTGGGCACCGACACAGGTGAGGATCGGCGGATCCGATTCGGCCTGCTCGAGGGCCACGCGCTCACCCTGCACCCCGTGCGTTCCTGCCCAGAGTTCCCGGGCCCGAGCGCGGCCGATCTGGGCGCTGGTTGGCTGGTCCTCGCGGCCGTGCCCGACGGCGCTGGCTGGGACTGGGAGACCACGCGCGGTGCGGGCCATGAGCCGCGCGACGACCACCTGCAGTGCTTCCACTGGAGTGGCCGCACCCTCACGCCGCTGTGGCGCGCAGGCGGTACGGGCAGCGCCTCGCGCCGCGGCGGCCTGCCGTTCGACACGCGTCTTTACGGGGCGCCGATCGTCTACGCCGGGCGGGTCTGGATAGCGGGCGTGCGGCCGACGCGCGCGACCCAGGACCGCTGGGAATCGTGGATGTTCGCCCTCGATCCGCTGTCCGGCCGCGTGCAGACAAGCACGCACCTGGGCACGGGCACGCCGACGCGCACCGGACGGATGGATGAGGTGATTCCCACCTCCCCCGCCGCCGCGCGGGGGCGCGTGGTCGTCGGCACGGCACTTGGCATTGCCGCGGCGCTCGACGCGCACGACGGGCGCATCCGCTGGGCGTACCGCTACGACCGCGCCGTAGAGACGGAGCGCGGGACGCAGCGCAATCGCGACATGCGTGATCCCGGGCTACGCACCTCGAGTTTCATGAACGAGCCGCCGGTGCTCGCAGCCGACCGCTGCTACCTGACGCCCACCGACGCGCGCAACGTGCTGGTGCTCTTCGATCGACCGCGGACCGCCCTGCGGGCGCTGCGCAACCACGAGATTCCCCGCGAGCTCGCCAACACGAACGCGGTGGTCGAACACATCGCCGGGGTTGACCCTGGACGGCGCGAGGGTCGGCTCGGCTCCCTGGTGCTAGTCGGGCAGGGCCAGGGTGGCGACTTCCCCGGCCCCATCGTGACGGTGTACGCCGCCCCGCGCGACGAGCTCGCGTGGCCGCTGGAGCAGCGCGAGTTCCGCGCGCTGTGGGACGGCATCAGCCCCACGGGCTTCGGCGCCCAGCCCTACGGCCGCGCGGCGGTGACCGCCGCCGAGGTGTTCGTGCCTCAGGAGCACGGCATCGCCGTGTTCGAGTTGGAGGACCGGGACGGCAACGGCTCCCACTTCCTCGCCCTCCTCGACGCCGGTTCGATTCCGGAGGCGCTCCGCACCCGCATGCGAGGCCGCCCCTACGGCAATCTCATCCCCGTGCCCGGACGCGGCCTCGCCGTGGTCAGCGCGACATCCGTCGCGTTCTGGGCTCCTCCGTAGCCCCCGGCGCGTGGTTCAATGCCCGCCCGCCGCAGCCCCCCGAGGGGCCCCCAGACCCTGGAGCCCGCATGAGCGATTCCGATTCCGCCGCCCAAGCCGACCTGACCCCCTCGGACATCGATGCCGCCAAGCGCGTCCGTGACGCCCACGCCGCCTTGCGGGCGGAGCTCGGCAAGGTCATCGTGGGTCTCGACGACGTGATCGATCAGCTGCTGATCTCCATTTTCGCGCGCGGCCACTGCCTGCTCGTCGGCGTCCCGGGCCTCGCGAAGACCCTGCTCATCAGCACGGTGGCGCAGACGCTTTCGCTGTCGTTCAACCGAATCCAGTTCACGCCCGACCTGATGCCCGCCGACATCACCGGCACCGAGGTCATCCAAGAGGACAAGACGACGGGCCAGCGCGGCTTCAAGTTCATCCACGGTCCGATCTTCGCGAACGTAATCCTCGCGGACGAAATCAACCGTACGCCGCCGAAGACGCAGGCCGCCTTGCTCGAAGCGATGCAGGAACGTCAGGTCAGCGCAGGTGGCAAGAAGCACGTGCTCGAGCCGCCGTTCTTCGTGCTCGCCACGCAGAACCCGATCGAGCAGGAAGGCACGTATCCCCTGCCTGAGGCGCAGCTCGACCGGTTCATGTTCCTCGTGAAGGTCGAGTACCCCTCGCTCGAGGAGGAGCTGCGGATTGTCGAGATGACGACGCGGCCGATGGTCACGAAGGTGCAGCAGGTCCTGACGGGCAAGGACATCATGGAGATCCAGGACATCGTCCGCCGGGTGCCCATCAGCGAGCATGTCGTGCGCTACGTCCTCCAGCTCGTCCGCTCGACCCGGGTCGACGACGAGAACGCCCCCGACCTCGTGCGTCAGCGCGTGGCGTGGGGTGCGGGCCCGCGTGCGAGCCAGTTCCTCATCCTCGGTGCGAAGGCCCGCGCGCTCCTCCATGGCCGCTTGTACGTGTCCATCGAGGACGTCCAGAAGGTCGCGCTGCCCGTGCTGCGCCACCGCGTGCTCACCACCTACGGTGCCGAGGCCGAGGGCTATACGAGCGACCGTCTCATCCAGGAGTTGATGGACCTGATCCCGGCCGGCAAGAACGAGGCGCTGCGTGACGACCGACTCCCGAATGTCCTTGGATCCTGAGGTCGTCGAAAAGATCTCGGGCCTAGAACTCAAGGCTCGCTCGATCGTCGAAGGCTTCATCTCCGGCCTCCACAAGAGCCCCTTTCGGGGCTCTTCGGTGGAATTTGCCGAGCACCGCGAGTACGTGCCCGGCGACGACATGCGCTTCCTGGACTGGAAGGTGTTCGGCAAGACCGACCGCCTCTACATCAAGCGCTACGAGGAAGAGACCAACCTCGACGCCCACGTGGTCGTCGATGCCAGCAACTCGATGGGCTATCGCTCCGCCAAGGGACCGTCGAAGTTCGAGTACGCGTCGTGGTGCGCCGCCGCGCTGGCTTGGTTGATCACGGAGCAGCGCGACTCCGTCGGGCTCGTGCTCTTCGACGAGAACGTGCGCAAGGTCGTGCCGGCCGCCAGCAACCGCACGCACCTCATGAACATCCTCGGCGAGCTCGAACGCGCCCTGCCCGGCGGCAACACCGGCATTGCTCGTGCGCTCGGTGAGGCCGGCGAGGCGGTGCGACGGCGCGGCCTGGTCGTGCTGTTCTCAGATCTCATGGATGACAGCGAGGAGATCCTGCGCGGGCTCAAGCAAGTTCGGCACCGCGGCCACGAGGTCCTGCTGTTCCATGTGCTCTCGCACGACGAAGTCACCTTCCCGTTCGATCGCCTGACGCGCTTTGAGGGGCTCGAGACGGACGACGTCCTCACGGCGGATCCGGCCTCGCTCCGCGCGGCCTACCTCGAAGAAGTGAAGCAGTTCCGACGTCGCCTGCGGCGCGTGTGCCTCGCGAATCGCATTGACCTCGTGGAGATGGACACCGCCGAACCGCTGGGCGTCGTGCTCTCCGCCTATCTCGCCAAGCGCGGGGCTGCGAGGCGCAGTTGACCCACCTCGCCGGACTCCTGACGTGGCAGCTTTTCGCCATGGGCGGCGCCCTCGCCGCCGTGCCGATTCTCATTCACCTGCTCAACCGTCGCCGGGTGCGGCGCGTGGAGTGGGCTGCCATGCAGTGGTTGCTCGCTGCGCTGAAGCGCCACCAGCGGCGACTCCGCCTCGAGAACTGGTTGATCCTGCTGCTGCGCGTGGCTGCGATCGTCCTCCTGGGACTCGCGCTCGCGCGCCCGGTGCTGACCGAAGGAGCGGGCCTGCTCGCCCGCCAGAAGCGCTCGATCTACCTCGTGCTGGACAACTCCTACAGCACGGAGGCCAAGCTCGACTCCCGCGCGGTGATCGACCGCGTCCGACACGAAGCCGAGTTGGTCTTGGGCTCGGTCGGTCCGGACGATGCGACCGTAGTGATCGTCACAAACGACCCGGACGAGGACGCCTCTCCGGGTCTCTCGCCGCACGTGCTCGTGGGCCGCACCGTCGGCGGTGAGGGCGCCGTCCGCGCACGTGAAGCCGTGGCCGCCCTGCGCACCCGCGCCGCGAGCGCGCATTGGGCCCGTGCCTTCCAAGCCGTTCACGAGCAGATGACCGACGAGGATGTCAATCGACACGTCGTCGTGGTCACCGACCTGCAGGCCAAGGACTGGCTCACGCGCGGACCGGAGGCGATCGAAGGCGACCTACCGCCGCGGGACCCTGCGGCACCGGTGGACACGTCCACGGATCGACTGCGACGCGATCTCATCGCGGTACTCCGCCGACCCGCGAGCGTGACCATCGTGGACGTCGGCGGGCGTGATCGCCGCGACCTCGCCGTCCTCTCCGTCGAGAACCGCGGCGGGCAGGATCCCTTCGTGGGGCGCTCGCTGCGGCTGGCCGTCACAGTTGCGAACTACGGCACGACGCCCGTCGCGGGCGCGCAGCTTGCCATCCGGGTCGATGAAGGCGATCGGCGCGTGAACTTCACGGTGCCCGACCTACCGGCCGCCTCCATAGGCTTGCGGGTGCCGGCGCCGGGCCTCGCGACCGTGCAGGTCGACTTGCCGCGGAGCACCTTCCGAGAGGCGGGCTCGCACGTCCTCCAACTGTTGGTGACGCCGCCGCGCGACGATCCTGGCGCCGACATGCTGGCGCGCTCGAGCGAACGTTGGCTCGCGCTCCACGTCCGGCGCCGCGTCAACGTCCTCGCCTGGACCGCAACCAGCGAGGACGAGCACCAGATGAACGCCGCGGACTACCTGCGCGCCATCTACGAAGGTGACGTCGCGGATTCCGGCACGTCGATGGCCGACGGCCCGCCGCCGATCTACCAGTACGAGGCGGCGCACGGCGAGTCCGCGCTGCGCTCGCGACTCGAGGCGCGGGCCGATCGACCGATCGACATGCTCGTGCTCGCCAACGTGGCACCGCGCGATACGCGCTTGCTCGCCGAGATGCGCTCGTTCGTTCGCGATGGCGGCGGCTTGCTGGTCTTCACGGGCCACCGCGCCGATTCCGAGGCACTGAACGACGCCTTCGGTGCTCGCGACAATGAGCCTGCGCTTCTGCCCCGCCGGTTCGCGCGGGCGCAGGCGCGTGAGCGCAACGACCCCACCGCGGGTCACTTCTCGATCGACCTCGCCTTCCAGGAGAAGCCGCACCCGCTCGCCGAGCCGTTCACCAATGTGCGCGCCGACGACTGGATCAAGCGCGTGCCGCCCAAGCTGTGGGGTCGCACCGCATTCGAAGAGCCCAAGGCCGACGCGGCGCCGGACACGGAGGATGCGGCCGAGGTGGTGCTGCGGTTCCGTCCCGAGCCCGGATTCGAGCAGGGGCCGCCGTTTGTGATCGCAGGCAAGTACGGCGAAGGCCGCACGGTCTGGGTGGGCACGAGCGTGGACAACGGCTGGCTTGACCGCTCGGTGCTGTTCCTCCCTGTCTTCCTCGAAGAGGCGGCGATGTACGTCACGCGCCCCGGCGACGCCGGCCGCAACCTCCCCATCGGTGGCGTCTTGCGCGTGTCGATTCCGGTCGTGGCGGAGCAGGTCCGCGTCGTACCTCCGGGTGCGGGCGCGGTGTCGCCGCAGCAGCGGACGTCAAGCGACGAAGAGGCTACGCGCGTCGAGCATGACTACGACGTCATCGGTCGCACGGGCGTCTGGGCTGTGACCTACGAGTTGCCTGGCCTCGCGGGCGGCGAGAACGTGAAGATGCGCGATCTGTTCGCGGTCAACGCCGACCCCACGGAGGGTCAGCTCATCGCCGCCGCCCACGACGCCGTGCGCGCAGGGATCCCCGAAGAACTCGATCTGCGCTTCCTGACGAGCTACGACGACGAGGAGGAGGACATCCGCGAGGCGCGCGAAGGCGAGCTCACGACGTTCCTACTCTACCTACTTCTCGCCATCCTCCTGCTCGAGTCGTTCCTGGCCGGACGGTTCGGGCGGCGCGGGCAATTTGCTGACGAAGGAGGTGCCGCGTGAGCGCTGCATGCCAACTGCTCGCGGCGCACGTCGACTTGGGCCCCCTGCGCTGGGCCAACCTGCCCCCCGCCTGGCTGCTCGTGGTGCTGGTCGCGGTCGGCTTCTTCTGGATTCGCTCGCTGTATCGTCAGGAGCGTGGTCGGGCCGGTCCCGTGGCGCGCCTGCTGCTGACGTGCATTCGTACGGCTGTGTTGGTGGCGGTCCTGCTGATTCTCGGCGGACCCTTCCGCCTTGAAGAGACGCGCGCGATCGAGAAGTCGCACCTCGTCGTGCTCGTGGACTCCAGCGCCAGCATGAACGTGAAGGACACGTACGAGCCGGAGGAAGAGCGTCGGCTGCGCGAGGCCTGCTGGCCCGCCAGCCGCCCGCCGGCCGCCGCGGCCGAACTCACGCGCGCGGACTACCTCAAGGGCATCCTCGCGGAGGGTGATCGCCGATTGCTGCGGACTTGGGCGGAGAGGTTCGTCCTGCACGTGTTCGCCTTCGACGGCGACTGGCGCTCGCTCGGCTCGACGCAGATCGCGCGCCGGGAAGGCACCGAAGCCACCGCAGACACGGTGGACAGCATTGGGTCGGCGCTGGACAACCTGAGCACGGACGGCGGCCGCACGCGCCTGGGCGCCGTGCTGCGCAACGTGGCCAACGAGTTCGGGCGACGCCGCGATCAACACCTCGCTGGCGTCGTACTCCTCTCCGATGGTCGCGATACGAGCGATGGCGAGCCGCCGCAGCAGATCCTCACCACGCTGGGGCCGCTCCGCGAGCAGCTTCGCGTGCGGCCGATTGGGCTCGGCAACCCCGCCAGCGGCAAGAACCTCTGGGTGGAGCGGATTCGCGCCCGCGACGTCGTGCTCGTCGATGACGACGTCGCCTTCGAGTCGGGCCTCCGTCATACGGGGTTCGACGGCATGGGACCGGTCGACGTCACCATGAGCATCGAAAAGGTCGCGGAGGATGACGGCACGCCGCTTAGTCCGCCGGAGCCCTACCGCGTCGATGGCGCCGCCGCCCGCGGTCTCGAGACCCGCATCGCCCGGCTGGGGCCCGAGGGCGAGCCTGAGCGGGTGCGCCTCCACGCCCCGTTCCGCGAGACGGGTACGTTCCGCGTCACCGTGCGGGCCAAGTTCGCAACCGAGGCCGACCAGCGACTGGATTCGGTCCGCGAGGACGACGTGCGGCACCGCGAGATCCGCGTGAAGGACCAGCGGATCAAGGTGCTGTATGTGGACAACCACCCGCGCCACGATTGGCGCTTCCTCTCGAACTACCTCACCCGCGAGCCCGGACGCGAGCAAGAGGGTCGCGTCCGCGACGCCCGCGGGCGGTTCGAGGTGCACGTCCTGCTGCAGTCGGCCGATCCCACGTACCGCCAGCCCGCCAGCGTCGGCATTCAGCCGATCAGCCATTTCCCCAACAACCGCCAGGAGTTGTTCGCGTACGACGTCATCCTGTTTGGGGATGTGGATTGGCGCCGCCTCGCACCGGGCGACGAGCAGGCGGACCGGCGCATCATGCAACTCATCGAAGACTTCGTCCGCGAAGGCGGCGGCGTCTCGTTTCAGCCGGGGGTCGACTACCACACGCCGATGGATCTCATCGGCACTCCGCTGGCGCCGCTCCTCCCCCTGAACGTCGGCCGCGACGATCTGACCGCTTCGGACACGTTCGATGATCCCTTCCGCATCCGCCTGACGGAGGCCGGCGCCCTTCATCCGATCTTCGCGGTGGTCGCGGGCGACGACGGCGCGCCGCCGAGCCCTGAAGAGGTCGCGGCCGTTTGGGCGGGCGATCACGCGATTTCGAGCGAGTGGGCATGGTGGTGGATGTATCGCGCGGTGGGCGGCCTGCGCCCGGGGGCCATCGACCTCGCGCGCGTCCAGGTGCCCGCCGACAGGACGACGTTCACCGATCAACGCGGCGAGCCGCTCGTGGTCTTCGCCTCGATGCCGTACGGCCGCGGTCTCGTGTTCTGGAGCTCGCTCGACACGATCTCCCGCATTCGGCGCGCGCAGCGCGACCGCATCTACGGCCCGTTCTGGGAGCAGGTCATTCGCTACCTCGCGACGTACCGCCTCCTCGGCGGAAACGCACGCTTCAAGATCTTCACCGACAAGGACGCCTACTTCGTCGGTGAGACGGCCGAGCTCACGATCACGGCCCTTGACGAGAACTTCGAGCCGCTCCGCGAGCCCGTCTTGGAGGGCGTTCACCTTGAGATCGGCGATGATCCGACGACCGCGACGAGCGTGCGCCTTGAGGGCGAGAACGCCCCCCGCAGCATGGCGGATGACGGCCAGCCCGGCACGTATCGCCTGCTGCTCCCGCTGAAGAAGCGGGGTCTCGTGCGGATCTGGATCGATCGTTCCGCCGACGTGGCGGGACGTGCCACCAAGGGGCGGGCCGAGAAGCGGTTCGAAGTGACCTACCGGACCCGCGAGGACATGCTCAAGGTGCCGGACCACGACACGCTGCTCGACATCGCGAAGGCGACGCAGCCCGGAGTCTCCGATGCGCGTGTCTACGCGTTGCACGAGCTCGAAGAGGCGGTCGCCGGCATCCAGGCCCTGCCCCGCGAGCGCGTCCTCGATCGGCGCGAGCGCACCCAGTGGGACAAGACCTGGGTCCTGCTGCTAATCACGAGCCTGCTCGCCGTCGAGTGGCTCATCCGCAAGCGCTACCAAATGATCTAGCCGGGCGGCCTGAGCGCCCCCGGGCAAGCCGCCGCTTGCGACGTGGGACCCGCCTGTTGGCCGGCTCGCCGCAGATCGCCGCCGGAACCGCTGGTCGCGCGGGTGCGGCGGCCCCCACCGGCCGGGTAATCTCTCGGCATGCGTCGCGTGTGCCTTGCCCTCATCCTCCTCGCCTTCGCGACGACCGTCGCGGCTGAGGATGGCGCGGACGGATTTGACCCCCACCAGCAGCGGCGCCTCTTCGCCGTCCGCGACACCAACGCGGCGCGCTACGCCATCACGGAGGCGCGCGAGGCGCTTGCCGCCGGACGGACGCTCCACGGCCTCCACGCGTGCCAGCGCGTGCTCGATGAGATGGCCGACGACTTCTTCCTGCAGGACGCAGAGAGTCACCCCGAGTCCGTGCTCTGGAGCTCAGCCGCTGAAGTCGCGCGGCGCATCCTCGCGGAGCTCTCGCCTGAGCAGCGCGAAGTGTACGAACGCATCGCCGAGCCGGGCTCCGCTCCCCTGTTGGAGCGCGCGCTGCGTCGACGCGATGAGCAGGCACTCGAGGAGGTGCTGCTGCGCTATGGGGCCAGCGCCGCGGGACTGCGCGCCGCGCGAGCCCTCGGCGACATCCAGCTCTCCTCAGGCCGGCCCCGCGACGCCGCGCTGACATTTCACGAGGGACTGCGGTACACGCCGCGCGACGCCGCGCTCTGGGCGCGACTGATCGATTCGCTCGCCGCCGCGCGTGATCGCGGTGGCCTCGTGCGCTTGGATGTGCCCGCGGACTTGCGGTATGGAGAGGGCGCAAGCCCCACGCTGCTGATCGCCCGGCGCGACGCCGCCCTGGGCCGACTCCCCGCCGTCGCTGGGCACTCGGGTTGGACGATGTGGGGCGGACGCCCCGCCCGTGACGGCCAGCACGCCGACCTGCCGCCCATGCCGCGGCGCCTGCGGGCGCGCGAGGTCACCGACTGGCAGCCCCGCGACGACGAGCTGCGCGGCAACGGGTTCCGAGCGCAGCCTGCGCCGAACGGCCGACACCTGGCCTTGGTCGACAGCTTCCGGCCCCTGCATCCGGTGGTCGAGGGACGCACGCTGTACGTCGCCGACGGCCGCAGTGTGCGCGCGTTCGATGTCTACTCCGCTCGGCTCGTGTGGTCCTTCGACGCCCGCACGGAACCGGGTCTGCCCCTGCTGCAACCAGGCTCCGTGCACTTCGGACGGACCAGCCTGGAGCGCGCTTTCTCTCCGATCGTGATCGACGACCTGGTCATCGCCACCGTCGAGGTCACGGTGCCCTACACACCCGAGTACCTGCAGGGCTTCGAGATCACGACCTACCTGCCCCGCCGCGTGCTCGTGGCGCTGGATCGCACGACAGGCCGCATGCGCTGGTGGATGGGCAAGGACGGCTACGACCGGCTCCAGCTCGGAGAGACGTCGATCGTCTCGCCGCCGATGGTGGCGGAAGGTCTTGTTCTCGCGCTAGGCGACGTCCATCAGGACAAGCACAACATCTCGTTCTTGGCATTCGATCTTGAGACCGGAGCCCTGCGGTGGCAGCGCGCGCTCGGATTCGGACAGCAGGAACTCAACCTCTTCGGTTACCCGCTGAAGGAGCTGGCCGCGAGTCCGGTCGCCGCTTCAGACGGCGTCGCGTACGTGTGCACGGGAATGGGGTTCGTCGCCGCCGTGGACGTCCGTTCCGGCGTGCCGCGCTGGCTCGCGTCCTACGAGATCGTGCCCATCGAGAAGGTGCAGTTGTGGTACGACGCCCCGGTTCGACCGCCGCTGCAAGCGCCCTCACCGCCGGTGATTGTCGGTGACGCCATCGTCGTTGCTCCCTGTGACGGCCGGCACGTGCACGTGTTCGACAAGAACACCGGCGTGCTGCGGTGGCGCGAGCCCTACGGCGAGGTGTCCTATGGCGCCCGCGGTCACTTCCTCGGCGTGGCCCACGACGGCAAGCGCGAGGTCGTGCTGCTCACCGACCGCGATCTGCGGGCGCGCGACCTGGAGTCTGGTAAGGAGGTCTGGCGCGGCCGCTTCGAGCCCGAAGAAGATCCCGTCGTCGGTCGCGGCACCGTTGCCGGCGGCGAGATACTCATCCCCACCACGGTCGGCCTGCAGCGTCATAGCCTGCAGGGCGAGGGCGCGTACGAGGGCACCGTGCCCTGGCCCGACGAGGCGGAGCCGGGCAACCTGCTGCCGCTGGGCCGCGTGCTCGTGGCCACCAGCCGCGCTGCCGTGCAGTGGTTCTACGACTGGGCCGCCATCGAGCGCGAGGTTGCCAAGCGGCGCGAGGAGAATCCCGACGATCCGACGGTGTTGCTCGAAGCCGGCGAGATGTATCTCCGCGGCGGCGGCGAGGTCGAGCGCGCCCTCGGCGCGTTCCGCGAAGCCCGGCGCGTGGCCGAGCGCGCGGCGCCGGAACTCGTGAGCCGCGCAGAACGCGGCCTGTTCGTCACCTACGTGATGGAAGGCGATCAGCGCGTCGGCGCCTTCACCTCCCAGGCAATCGAAAGCTACGCGCGCGCCCTGGAACACGCCCAGGAGCCCTCGGAACGGGTCGCGGCCCGCATTCGCATCCACCGGGCTCTCGCGGGCGGCGAGCCCGGAGCGCGCATTGCCAACCTGACGGCCCTCGTGGCAGAGGCCGAGGACGTCGTCGCCCGGTTCGATGACGAGGTCGGCGACTTGCCCGCGCGCGCAGCCGGACTGTTCCTGCTGGCGCGCGAAGAGCTGGGTCGGGATCGACCGGAGGCGGCGGTCACCGCGCTGCAGCGCGTGCTGCTCGAAGCACGGACCATGACGATGCCCGCCGGCGAGGCCGGCGAAGTCGCGCGCGAGCAAATCGAAGTGATTCTTGAGACCGCAGGCCGAGCCGCGTTCGCACCCCACGAAGCACGCGCCCGGGCGCTCTTGGCCGAGGCGCAGGGTTCGGGGGATGCCGCGCTCATCGAGCGACTGCTGGTTGAGTACCCGAACGCGACCGTCATCACCGAGGCGCTGCTGGAACGCGGACGCGGATTGCTGGCCCAGGCGAAGCCGCTGGAGGCGGCGCCGTATCTCCAGCGACTCCTGCGGACGACCCCCGCGGATCACGCGCTGCTGCCGACGGCTCTCGCCGCCCTGGCGCGAGCGTATCGCCTCTCAGGCGCCCGGGGCGCCGCCCTCGCCGCGCTCACGCGATTGGAAGGTGGCTACGCGGAGGCAACCGTGCTGTGGGACGACGAGACCTGGACAGGCACGTCGTTCGCCACCGCGGAGCGCGCGTTCCTCACCGGCCCCGCCGTGGAGGACACGGTCGCGTCCACGCTCAACGCGCCGCTCGAGGAAGTGCACTTCGAGCCCGTCGGCGACGAGGAAATGGCGCGCGCCGTGCTCGTCGTCACGGCGACGCTGCCCTCAGGCGCACCGGCGGACGCCCCCGTTGCGCTGATGGCGCGCGGACAGGAGCTGGTCGCCTTTGACCTGCGTAGCGGACGGGTGGCTTGGACGCAGGACACTGGTGGCGTGCAGCACGCAGCCTACGCCGACGGCGTGCTGATTCTCGCGCTCACGCGCGAGCTGCGCGGCCTCGACGTGCTCACGGGTAAACTGCGCTGGGCGCTCCCCACCGACGCGCTCACGCGCACGATCGCCGTCGGGGGCGGCCTCGCGTTTGCGCACCTGCAGGATGTCAGCCGCGGAAGCAACGGCGCGCAGCGGCTCGACGCGATCGATGTGGCCCAGGGCACGAGCGTCTGGTCCCAGGCCCTCGGGGTTTCGGATTACCGCGGCCTCGAGGCCGTGGGCTCGCATGTGATCTTGCAGCAGGTCGACTACCGCGCGAGCGTGGCGCGCAGCCGGCTACTCGTGTTTCAGGCGTTCGATGGCGCGCGCCGTCACGTGTTGCCGTTCCCGGTCGTGGCTGAGGGCGTGCCCACGGTCGCCGACGGGCTCTACTTGGTGGCGGGCCGCCCCGGACCGCGCGAGCCGCGCGTCCTGCTGGCGCTCGACATCGATCGCGGCCGCGAGCGCTGGCGCACGCAGCTGCCGCCGGCCGACTCGCTGTGCGCGCTTGCGCGTGATGGAGACAACATCGTCGCGCTCTTGAGCGACGGCGGCTTGGCGAGCTACGCATTGGCCACGGGCGAGCCGGGCCCAGCGACGCGCCTCTACGTGGCCGATCGCGGAACCGCGTGTCCCTTCCCGCAGACGGCGATGCTGGCTGCCGACGAGCGCATCACGATGATCCCGTGGTCGCGCCGCCCCGCGTTCGGTGTGGTCTGCTTCGATCGACGCACAGGGAAGTTGGTCTGGGACTCCACGTACGACCCGACCATTTCGCCCTCGAAGGCCGTCTTGGTGCGCCGGGGACGGGTCCTTTGCTCGTTGGTGTCGTACCCACGCAATCGCGTGCAGACGATCCTCGTGCGACTGATCGACGCCGAGACCGGGAAGACGCTGCAGGAGATCGAACCCGACGGTCTCTCCCAGGAGAACTGGATCCCCTCGATGGTCGAGGGTCACGGCACGGTCGTGATCTACGGCAAGAAGGGCGCCAGCCTGTTCCGGTAGCGGGGAGCTGTTCCAGGCGCCGGAATCGAAGGAATCGCCCTGCGCGACCTGCTACAGTCACGTCATGTCCCGCGCCGCACTCTGGCTTCCGCCGCTCCTCGCCCTCGCCGCCCTGGGCGTGCTCTTGGGTGCCACCGGCGGACCGGACCTCGCAGGGGCGGACAATGCCGACCGCGAGCCGCTGGTCAACGAGCAAGCGCAGGTTGCCATCGCCCGCGGTACCGCCTTCCTGATGTCGATTCAGCGTTCGGACGGCGCCTGGTCCAGCAACTCAGGCAAGAAAGTCAACGAGACCTACCGGGTGTTCACCGACGGTACCGACGTGCCGCATGTGGGCGTCACGTCGCTCGCGGTCCTGGCCCTGCTGGCGGGCGGACACGGCCCCGGCCGCGGCCCCCACGGTCAGGCACTGGACCGCGCGGTGGACTTCATCTGCGATCAGGTCCAGCCGAGCTCGGGCTACATCGCCTCGCATGGCACCCGCATGTACAGCCATGCCTTCGCGACTCTCGCCCTCGCGGAGGTCTACGGCGTGTCGCGACGCGACAAGGTGCGCGACAAGCTCCAGGAGGCCGTTGAATTCACGGTCAAGTCGCAGAACGAGACCGGCGGCTGGCGCTACGTGCCGTTCACGAACGACAGCGACATGAGCGTCACGGTGTGTCAGGTCGTCGCCCTGCGCGCCGCTCGTAACGTGGGCATCAAGGTGCCCCGCAAGACCATCGACCGCGCGCTGCGGTACGTGATCGAGAGCGCGATCACAACCACCGGTTCGCGCGGCCGGGATGGACAGAGCGAGCTCGGCGCCTTCTGGTACCAACCCCACGATCAGCGCTTCAACCGCCCCTCATTCGCCCTGTGCGCCGCGGGACTCACGACCCTCTTCCAGGCCGGCTTGTACGACGACGAGTCCGTCCAGCGGCACATCGAGGCCCACGGCATCGACAAGGTGCCGCCGCCGAACATCCAGCGCTCCGTGCGCTACATGGAACGCGAGTACGACGAGATCCATGACCGCCCGGGTGGCCCGTATCACTACTTCTACTACTACGGGAACTACTACGCGGCTCAGGCGATGTACCAGATCGGCGGCAAGGACCCCGCGCTCTGGGCCGCCTGGTACCGCAAGGTTCGCGACCATCTGCTTGCCATGCGCCGGGAGCGCATCGACAAGGACACAGGTCGCCCGCACAACTACTGGCCGAGCAACGTGGATTCCAACCACGCCTACGGCACAGCCTGCGCCCTCTTGATCCTGCAGTTCCCGCTCGACCATTTGCCTATTCACCAGAGGTGAGGTTGCCTATTCACCAGAGGTGAGGTTGCCTATTCACCAGAGGTGAGGTTGCCTATCCACCAGCGGTAGGGCGGCGAGCTGCCCGAGGCGCCTGTGGAATTCACCGAACCCACGGATCGACTCGCGGTTTGACACCCTGCCCCCCGGAACCTGAGATGGATGCTGACCGTGACCTCATGGTGCGCATTCAAGCTGGCGACCGGAGGGCGTTCGAGTCGCTCTATTCCAGATATGGCCCACCGGTCATGCGGTTCCTGTACCGCCTGTGCGCAGACCGTGTGTTCGCCGAGGACCTCACCCAGGACGTGTTCCTGAAGGTCTGGCGCGCCGCGGCTGGCTGGCGTCCGATCCCGGGCGCCCGCCTGAGCACCTGGCTGTTCCAGATCGCCAAGCACCACGGGTGGAACGAGATCGCCAAGCGCTCGCGCCGTGCTCACGTCAGGGGCTCCCCCCTGACCTCCGACGCGGTCGCCCGCGCCGCCGATCACGGGGCAGAAGGCCCCGGCGAACGCCTCGCGCGGGCGGAATGGGCGCAGCGCGTGGACGCGGCGCTCCAGGGGCTGTCCCCGAAGCTGCGCCTCGTGTTCGTTCTCGTCCGCATCGAAGGCCTCCCGTTCGCGGAGGCCGCCTCGATCGCCGGCATTCCGGTGGGCACCGTGAAGAGTCGCGCAGCCGCCGCGGAAGTGGCGTTGCGTAGGCTCTTGCGCCCCGAAGCCTAGATTCGGGTTTCACCCAGCCGTTTCCATCGCCTGTCCATCGTCAAACCTCAACCACCGCCAGGAGCCACGCCCGTGAGTCGCCGCGTCACACACGCCGATCTGGTCGCCCGCGCCCTGGGAGCGCTGCCGGCTGAGGCGAAGGCGCAGGTTGACCAGGCGATCGAGGCCGACGCGGCCCTGCGGCGCCAATTCGAAGAGGTTGCGGGCCATCTCCTGGCCTACGACCGCTTGCCGCCGGCACCCCCGCCCCCGCCGTTCGCGCGGCTCGACGCGGCGCTGGACGCCGACTTCGCGCAGGCCCCGGATCTGTCGGTCCTGCGGCTCCCCCGCCGGGCCGCACCCCGTTGGCTGAACCCCTGGGTCGCGGCCGCTCTCCTGCTGGCCGGGTTGCTGATTTGGAACGCCACCGATTCGCCCCGCGACGACCAGCAGGGCGATCTCCTGCTGCTCCCCGGCCGCGGTCTGCAGCTCGTGCGAGGCGAGCAGGCCCGCCCGGCCCCCGCGCTCGCAGCCGTCGCCGTGCTGGCGGGCGATGTCCTGACCTGCGACGAGCCCGCGGAGGCCCAGCTGGGCGAGCGCGTCCGGCTCGTGCTGGACGCCGGCGCGCGGCTGCGCATCGAGAACGCCGAGCGGGTGACGCTCGAGGCCGGCCGCGCTTGGTTTGAGGTTCGCCCCGGAGCCTTCGAAGTCGGAACGGCCCATGGGCCCGTGCGCGTGCTGGGAACGGCCTTCGAGGTGGATCTACGCACGGGCGCGCTGGACGTCGCCGTGGCCCACGGCCGCGTCGCCGCCGGGGGCCACGAACTGTCCGCCGGGCAGCGTCTCGTCGCGAGCAGCAGCATCGAACCGGACGAGGGCCGAGCCGGCGCCTGGTTCCAGCGCCCCTCGCTCATCGTCGCGGGCGGGCCGGCCCGGCTCGGTGAGCCCCTGCGCCTGGTTCTACGCCTGGAGAACCGCACCTCCACGCTCCTGACCCTGCCCGCGCCTTCGGATGCGCGGTTCGCGTTCTGGCTGCACTTCGCCGATGCCGAAGGCCAGCCGATCCGGGAGATTCCGATCCTGCCGGCCCAGATCGTCGCGGGGCGCGAATTCCTTCGCGCTGGGGGCGAGGCTGAGCTGCGGCCTGGAGCCACCCGCGAGGTGACCGTCGAGATCCCCGCCCCCTTCACCTCCGCTGGAACGTACCTTTGCAGGGCGCTCTACCGGCCTGCGGGTCGCCCGGGCGTGCTTTCCGACGCCCGCCCGATCGAGGTCCGCGAATGAGCTCTGCCCCCACCCCGGATGTCCGCCGGATCCTGTCCCGCCTGGGACGCCTGCGTGCCCGCATCCGCGCCCTGTTCGCGACCATCGGCGTCTCGCGCTGGGTCCTGTTCACCATCGGCGTGCTCGCGCTGTTCTTCCTCGCGGACTGGCTGCTGGATCTGCCGCTGGGTGTGCGGCGCTTCGTCCGCCTCGGCTTCGCCGATCGGCCCGCCGCCGTCACGTGGCTCGTCTGGCTGCCGGTGACCGCGTTGCTGCTGTTTCTCGCGGTCGCGTTCACGCGCCGCGGGCATCGCGCGGCGCCGCTCTTCGCGTTCCTCGCCGGCGGCTGCGCCGGCCTGTTGGTGTGGCGCGCCGCGCGGGCCTTGCGCCCGCTCTCCGCGCAGCTGGCCGACGACGACCTGGCGCTCTCGGTGGAGAGTCGCTACCGGCACTTGCGCGATCGCCTGGCGGCCGCGCTCGACTTCGATCGCGAACTCCGCACCCCTTCGCGCGGCGCGAGCGCCGCGATGATGCAGGCCGTCGTCGGCGAGGCGGCCGAAGAGGCTCGCAAGCTGGACTTCTCGCGCGCCGTCAGTGGGCGCAAGGCCCTGCGTTGGTCGGGCGCCGCGCTGGCCGCTCTGCTGGCCGTCATTGGGGCCCAGTCGGTGTTCGGCGCTGAAGTCGGCCTCTGGGCCCGGCGCTCGCTGCTGCTCGAAGACGTGGCGTGGCCGCGCGCCACCACCATGGTCGCCGTCGATGCGCAGCCCGATGGCTCCTTCGTCGAGCACGACCCGGCGGTCGCCTACCAGATTCCGATTGGTCGCTCCCTCACCATCTACGCCCGCGCCGACGGCCGCGCACCCGATGGCGCCCAGGTGCTGGACCTCGTGGATGAGCAAGAGCCGTTGGCGCGCCGGATGTTCGGCGTACCCGGCCACGACGATGTGTTTGCGTACGAGTTCCTCGACGTGCGCCGCCCGTTCGCCTTCCTACTCCGCGGTGGCGATGACGAGGACGACATCCCGGCGTACCGCGTCGAGATCACGATCCCGCCGCGCGTGCTCTCGATTCGCTCGACAGTCACGTATCCCGCGTACTTGGACAGAGCTCCGGAGACGTTCCCCGATGCGTCGCTCTCGCTACCGCAGGGCGCTCGCGTGCGGGTGGAGTTCGACACCGATCTGCCGATCGCGCGCGCGACCGTGGCCCTCGGCGACGACTCGCTGCCGGCCGCACCCGTCGAGGGCAGCGCGACGCGCTTTGCATTCGAGTACGAGGCCGACCGGACCGTCTCCGGGCGCGTCCTCCTCCGCACGGCGGACGGCAAGGAGAACGACCCGGCCGCGGACTCCTTCGACGTCCGCGTCCAGATCGATCAGCCGCCGCGTGTGGACTGGATCTGGCCTCGCCGCAGGCTGCAGTCGAGTCCCATCGGACGCGCCCCCCTGCTCGCTGAGTGCACGGACGACCACGGCGTGGCTGAGCTGACGCTCGAGTTCCTCGTTGGATCTGGGGAACCCGTGCGCGTGCCGCTCACGCCGTACATGACCGATACTGTCAACGACGCCGCCATACCCAGCGCGACAACGGACGGCGCGTACGGCCGGAGGCGTGTCTTGGCCTACGTGCCCGTCGAACTCGTGCGCTTAACCCGCCTGACCGCGGAGGGTGAGCTCGTGCCCCTTGAGGCCCAAGACACCGTCTTGTTCCGGCTGACAGCCAAGGACCTGCGCGGACAGGTGCGCGAAGGCGACTGGGCGCATGTCGACCTCCGCACCCCGACGACCATCGAGCGCGAGCTCAGCCAGCAGCGCACGAATGTGCGGCTCTCCGTCGAGTCGCTGGCCCGCGAGCAGAGCACGCGCCGCGACGATGTGAAGGCGCTCCTCAGCAGTTCCATCGGTGACGCGGAACGCGATCTACTGAAGACGGTGCGGTTCGCGCAGGGCCGGATTGCGCAGGACGCCGACCGAGCCATTCAAGAGCTGTTGACCGTGTTCAACGCGTTCGTGTACGCACGACTTGGCGCCGAGGGCCCGAACACCCGCATCCTGAGCATCCTAGACCGCCATCACCGCGCTACGTACGGACTCGACAGCGCGCGCAGCCTCGAGCCCTCCCTACAGCCCGCAAAGGGCAGCGACGAGTGGAAGGGTGATCCGGTCTTCCCGTATGCCCTCTACGACGAAATCGTCGTGGCGTGGCGCGCCGACCTGATTTTCGACCAGGGACTGCTCGACAAGATGCTGGCCGCGGTGGCGAGTGCCATCGAGGTCGGCGCGCGACTCGCTCCGGCGGCTCACCGCACGGCGGCCGAGGCCCTGGGCGGCGAGCGCGAACGAATCCAGGCGCTCGCGTTGGCCCAAGAGGCCAACCTGACCGCCATCCAGCAGCTGCTCGACTCCATGCAGGGTTGGCAGAGCCTGCACGATCTCAAGATGAAGTTGCGCGAGATCATCGAAGAACAAGAGCTGCTGATCCGCCGCCAGGTGGAACAAGGCGAAAAGAAAGACACTGAGGCCAAGGACGGCGGCAGCGGGCGCTAGGCGACCGGCCCTTGCGGGCCATCGCTCTCCCGGGGTCGTCGTCGCGTGTTCAAGCGACGAGGTGAGCGATATGACGAACAAGACGACCCACGGCCGGATGGCCCCTTCTAGCCCCAGCACGACGGCTAGCCCCAGCACGACGGCTAGCCCCAGCACGACGGATCAACCGGGCGGCGCCACCGTGCGCGCGCTTGGGTTGGTCTGGGCCACGGGTGTCCTGTGTGCGCTGGGCCTTGGCCTGCTCGGCACGCCGTCGGCACGCGCGGATGACGACGCGGCGCGCGAACGCATGCTCAAGCAGGAGCAAGCCATCAACGCCAAGGTGCAGCGCTTCGCCGATGAACTCCGCACCCTCTCCGGAGAACTCACGCGGACCGGCATGACCCACGAGGCCAAGCTGGTCGAAAACGCGCTCGGCCACCATGAAGCGAGCGACATCGTCACGAGCATCTCGGCCGTGATCGAGGAGTTGAAGAAGCAAAAGAGCAACAGCTCCGACAGCGGCGTCAACAACAAGGCCGTCGCGCTGATGACTGAGGTCGTCGCCACGCTGAAGAAGCTGCTCGACATCCTCGAGGATCGCGACCGGGCCTTCGCACAGGAGCAGCTTGATCGCAAGATCGAGGCCCGCAAGGAGGCCCTGAAGGAAGCCGAGGCGCTCATTGATCGGCAGGCGGAAATCGAGGCCAAGCTCGAGCAGATCAAGAACGAGGACCGCTCGGAGGCCGCCCGCGATGCCGAGGCGCTGAAGCAGGCCGTGCAGGAACTGCAGGCGCGCCAGGACGAGTTGAGCGCGGCGATGGACCGCGACGCCAACGCCGACCTCGCGCGCAAGATCGAGAATCTCCAGCAGCTCTCCGAGGCCCAGGCAGAGGCGCTGGCGCGCACCGAGGCCGCCCGCAAGGAAGCCGAGCGCCGTGCCGAAGCCACGGACCGACAGGCGGGTGAGCTGGCGCAGGCCGCACGCGATCTCGCGGCGCGCGAGCGCGAGGCGCACGCTGCGAACGACGTCGCCGCGCAGAACGAACGCCGCGAGAAGATGATCAGCGAGGCCGCTGCCCAGGCTCGAGCTCTCGCGGAGATGGCCGCG
>JAQBWE010000310.1 GCA_027625315.1 Planctomycetota bacterium | reverse complement strand
CATCTTGGACCACATTCGTCTCCTTCTCCGCAATGACGGCTGTTGCGGTGCAGTCGATCGATGCGACAGGATGCAAGGAGGTCCTGCGGTTCAAGTACACCTTTGACGCCACGGACACGGCTCTTGCCTCCGTCCACTTCCTGATGCAGGCGCCCAGCTGGCGGCCGTACTAGGTGCCACCGGGGAGTACGCTGCCATGGATGATTGCCCTCAGGTTACGTTCGAGTTTACTGTCCTCTGCGACCAGATACCGGGGCCCATTGATGAGGACTTGGTGCTGGATATCTCGATTACTTTCCTGGATAGGCCTGAGGGGTGGGAGTCAGACTCGACGTCCGTGCGGGTTGAGGTGCCGCGCGACGTCGTGTTCCACGATCCGGCAACCGCCGTTGCGGAGGCAATTGCCAGTGGCGTCAACGATCGCCTGCGGGGCACAGGAGTGAAGGCCACAGCAGAGGGCGGCGGGTGGTTGCCGAGCAGCGGTAGGTTTGCCGGCAAGCCTGTGGCCCGGGTCGTGCTGCAATGCGTGAGGGGCGTTGACCTCCGGTGGAACTATTCAAAGGTCAAAGGGTGGTGGTGGGGAGAGCCGGGGCCCGGACCTCGGCCGCCGCCGCCGCCGCCGCCCACAGATTCTCCGCCAATAGGGTGGGAGGACCCATCTGGAGTGAATGTAGGGCCTAACAACCCGCTCTGGTGGATTGGGGGTCGGAACTTGACGGGCGCCACCTATCGCCGGAGGAAGCCCGTCGTGACTCCCGAAAACCCCCTGCACTGGCTCGGGGGAGGCAATCTTCCCAAGCGTCGTGGAGACACGGAGGAGCCACCGGTGATTCCGAAGACTAAGAATCCAGCTCCCGAAGAGTGGCCAGACGATGCGAACCCTCCGAAGGACAAGAAGTGGGGGGGAAAGGCGCGCGGGCAGAAGCCAGACCCTCCGCCGGCGGACCGAAAGCCAGATGAGCCGTACGGTGAACGAATACTAAGAATTGGGGTGTACGTCGAAGGCAACGGCAACCGCGGGTTTCCGGGTGGCGACTTGGGGTGGGTAATCGCCACATATCGCTTCGATGCGGGGATGAGTCAGGGCGAGATGGGTGCGGTGGTCGCCGATCATTGGAACTCAACGCGAATTCTCCCATTGGGGTTCGAGTACTCTGCCATCCGCAGCATGATGATCGGCTACGACAGCAGCGAGGGGGTCTCGCCAAGCCCCATGCACTGGGATCTGAGCCTGATTCCTCCCGCCTTTGTCTCCGTCGCAGAGGGTGCGGACCAGGATGAGATATTGGCTGACTATGTAGCGCAACTCGCGGGGGAGTCGGCGTGGAGCCCACACATCCGCGGGGGTACTTTCGTCCCGCGAGAGTTCGGCGTGCAGCACTGGCATAGCGACCGGGGGGCCGCATGGGAGGTCGCATGGACTGACTCGGTGGAGGCTTCCGCCGCGGTTAGGATGGCGCAGGAGGCGAACGATGCATCGCGCCCGGACCGGCCTGCGGACTAGCCACGCGATTCTTCTCCTCACATTGGGGGTGGGCGTGGCTGCATGGATCTACGCCGCGCGCAAGGTGGATCGCGGATCGTGGCCAGAGTTCCACGGCTGGGCCGCACCCGTCGGCGAGGCCGTGCACGCAGAGACCGCGCTGCCGATTCGGATACGCCGACTTGTGGACGGGGCCAGCATGGTCCTGGTCCCAGGCGGACTGTTTAAGATGGGCGCGGGTCCGGACGACACGGAGAGTTGGGCCGACGAACTTCCGCCCCAAGTTCTGACCGTTTCACCGTTCTATGTCGATGTCCATGAGGTGACGAACGGCCAGTTCCGCGCGTTCGTGGAGGCTACGGGCTATCCGACAGAGGCGCTGCTGGAGGACAGCGGCTACGGGCTTGCTCCCGCGGGAGCTGTCCGCATGATGCAGTCCATCCCGGGTCTCACTTGGCGAGACTACAACGCATGTCGCGATGGCCCCCCTGAGGATCATCCGGTGACGTGCGTGACATGGCGGGATGCGGTCGCGTACTGCGACTGGGTGGGCGCCGCCCTCCCCATGGAGCACGAGTATGAATACTTGCTCCGCCTAGACGTCGGGAGCGCCAAGTATCCGTGGGGTGATGGTGACACTCCTCCCCCCAAATTCGCGAACCTACTGGACGCTGACGCATGCAGTGCCTACCCAGCCGCTGGAATCGAGCCCGCGGCGGGAAACGATTACAGAGACGGGTTCGTAGGCACTGCACCGGTCATGTCTTTCTCCCCCAATTCTCTCGGCATTTTTGACATCTGCGGCAACGTGTTCGAGTGGTGCGCGGGCGTCAGCGACGGTACGACGTACAGCATGCGTGATGGGGCAATGAACCGCGATCCGTCTCTCGATAATTGTGGCCGGGCGAGAGGGGGCAGTTGGTCCTCGTGTCGCGAGTGGCAGAGGTGTGCCATTCGGAAGCCGGCGAACCGACGCATCGTTCGCGCTTACCTAGGATTCCGCTGTGCGTGGCGGCAAGTCAAACTCGCGTCAAAGCCGGAGGTCCCGAGGTGACGTCGTCGAGGTGACGTCGTCAGGCCGAAGTCAGGTCAGGCGCCGCGTTTCACTTCCCGATCGCCGTCACCATCCGAGCATGTGTTAACTTGATGGCCGTGCGGATCAACCCTGCTCCGTGTCAGAGCATTCCTGCGATTCGTGACGAGTTCTCGCCGCGCGGCGTTGGTGCATGAATCCTACCGGCTCGCCCCGTGCTGTCGATAGCCCGGTATCCCCAACGGAGCCCGGCCATGTCCTCGAAGCGATCCAGGGTCCACCCCAAGTACAAGACGAAGTACCGCGTGAAGAACTGGGCGGCCTACGACCGGGCCCTGGTCGCCCGCGGCGATATCACCCTGTGGATCACGCCCGAGGCTCTTGAGGCATGGCGGCCGGCACGCACTGGGATGCGTGGAGCGCCGACCAAGTTCTCCGACGTGGCCATCGAAACGGCGCTGACGCTCCGCATCGTGTTTCGTCTGCCGCTCCGGCAGACCGAAGGCTTCCTTCGCTCGGTTCTCCGGATCATGGGCCTGGAGATCGAGTCACCCGATCACACGACACTGTCTCGACGCGGCCAGGGCCTCGCACTTGACCTGCGTGCCGTCCCTCACGAG
>JAQBWE010000034.1 GCA_027625315.1 Planctomycetota bacterium | reverse complement strand
CCCAGCCGCAGTTGCGCGCCGCGCTGGCCGCCGCCGGGCCCGCCCAGATCGACGCGCGCTTCAGCGGAGCGCGACTGGCGCAGGGCACGGCCGCCGTCTATGCGCAGGTGATCGGACGTAGGTGAGGCGCCGCGGCTTCCAGCGGTAGGATCCGGGGCATGGACAAGCCGCTCCATCCCCTGAAGGACCCGACGCTGAAGGCGCCGGATGCGCCGCGCGAGCGCCTCGCACCCTGGCTCAAGAAGCGCCTGCCGAAACAGGACACCGTGCAGGAGGTTCGCGGCCTGATCGAAGGCCTGGACCTCCACACGGTCTGCCAGAGCGCGCGCTGTCCCAACATGAACGAGTGTTGGTCGCGCAAGGCGGCGACGTTCATGATCATGGGCGACATTTGCACCCGCACGTGTCGGTTCTGCACGGTGCCGAAGGGCAAGCCGGCCGATCTGGACGCGACGGAGCCCGAACACGTGGCCGAGGCGGCCGAGCGCTTGGGTCTGCGCCACGTCGTGGTGACGAGCGTCGACCGGGACGACCTGCCCGATCAGGGCGCGGGCCACTTTGCCGACACCATCCACGCCATTCGGCGCCGCCTGCCTGAGGCGGTCATCGAGGTCCTCACCCCGGACTTCCGGGGCGTGTCTGAGTTGGCCGACGTCGTCGCCGATGCCCAACCCGACATCTTCAACCACAACCTCGAGACCGTGCCGCGGCTCTACAAGCGCGTGCGCCCGGGCGCCGGGTACGAGCGCAGTCTCGAGTTGCTCGCGCGCGTCAAGGAACGTCACCCGCACCAGTTCACCAAGTCCGGGCTCATGCTGGGACTTGGCGAGGGCGAGGCCGAGCTCGATCAGGTCCTACAGGATCTGCGCGGCGCGGGCGTCGACATCCTCACGCTCGGGCAGTACCTGCGCCCCACGTTGGCGCAGCTGCCGGTCGAGCGGTTCATTCCGCCGGAGGAGTTCGCGACCTGGGAGACCCGCGGTCGAGCCCTGGGGTTCCGAGCCGTGGCAGCCGGGCCGTTTGTGCGCTCGTCCTACAACGCCGACGAGGTCTACCAGGCGCTGGGCACCCGCTCGGGTGCTGGCAGTCGATGACCTCTGCGCGGGCGCCCGGCGTGACGCGCGTTGCTTTCCTCGATGCTTCCGCCGGACTGGCGGGGGACATGCTGCTCGGGGCCTTGATCGACGCGGGCCTGCCCGTCGCTGTGCTCGAGGAGCTCATTGATCGACTGGGCTTTGACGACGTGACCGTGCGCGTGCAGCGCGTCATGCGCGGAGCCCTGGCGGCGACGAAGGTCGACGTGTGCCGCGGCGGTCGCCCGATCGACGGCTGCGACGACGTGCATCAGGTGCTCACAGGGCAGGCGGCCGATCACGATCATGCGGCGCCCCCGGGGCACAGCCATGCGCACGCGCATGCTCACGGCCACGATCACCCGCATGACCACGATGACCACCACGATCATGCCCACGATCATGACCATGAGCACGCAGCCCACGGTCGGACGCTGGCGGACGTACTCGCGGTGCTCGCACGGGCCGGTGATCTCGAGCAAGCCCCGCTGAAGCAGGCGGCGGAAGCGTTCCGGGCTCTGGCCGAGGCCGAGGCACGCGTGCACGGCATGCCGATCGAGGCCATTCACTTTCACGAGGTCGGCGCGACCGACGCGCTCGTGGACATCGCCGGCGTGTGTCTCGGACTCCAGCACCTCGGCATCGCGGCGCTCTACGTCTCGCCGTTGCCGTGGGGCTCCGGAACGGTGCGGACCCAGCATGGGCTGCTGTCGATTCCTGCGCCGGCGACCGTGTGGCTGCTGGCGGGGCTTCCGACCATGCCTTCCCCCGAGACGTACGAGCAGGTGACGCCGACCGGGGCGGCCCTCGCGCGCGTCCTTGCCGTCGGCTCCACCCCGCCGCCGGGCTTCGTCGTCGAGCAGGTCGGCCTCGGGGCGGGTACGTACGAAGGCGGTCAGCTGCCCAATGTCGTGCGGCTGATCGTCGGCCAAGTGGGCGAGGTGCCCGGGACCGACACGGCTTGGCTGCTTGAGACCAATCTCGATGATGCATCCGGCCAGATCGTGGCGCGAGCCGCTGAGCGCACACTCGCGCTAGGGGCTCTCGACGCTTGGTTCACGCCGGTCACCATGAAGAAGGGTCGTCCGGGAGTCGTGCTCTCGGCACTCGTGCGACCCGAGGATGCGGCCCGAATCGAAGCGCTCTGGTTCGCGGAGACGCCCACGCTCGGCATCCGGCGGACGGTCACGCGACGGTCGATTCTGGCGCGCCACCACGAGACCGTCGCGACGCCCTTCGGAGGCGTGCGCATGAAGGTGCGCGGAGCGCCGGGTGGCGCAGCCGCCACGCCTGAGTTTGATGACTGTGCCGAGCTGGCCAATCGCCACGATGTGGCGATTCAGGCGGTCATGGCTGCGGCCCAGGCTGCGTGGCACCGGGCCCGGGACGGTGAAACCACACGACCGCCGTCGCCGTAAACACCGGCACAAGGGCCCAGAACGAGCGGGTCTCGTGCAGGATGTAGGACTGCGAGACGTACGCGGCCACGAGTACGGGTAGGTACACCCACAGCAGCTTCACCCAGGCGGATTGGCGCGTCCAAGTGCTCGCGAGCATGGCGGCGAAGGGCACGATGAAGGGCAGCTGGAACCACGCGACCTTCCACCAGGATTGCGCCGTGATGGGGGTGTCCCCGTCGACCAACTCGGCGGTTGGCCCGAGCAAGAGTCGCACCCCGAACGGGATCGCGAGCGCGGCCGCGAGGAGCACGAAGCCGCGCAGCAAGTTCGGAAGCAAGGGCCGGCCGCGCTGGAGTTGCAGCAGACCCCACAGGACGGCCAGCGCGGCGTGCTTCTCCCACACGAGGCCTGTGAGCAGGAACGCGACGGCGAGCATCCACCAGGGTCGGTCTTCGTCGATCGCGCAAAGCAGCAAGCAGAACAGTCCGACGCCCCAGAACTCGTAACTGTGCAGGTAATAGAGCACGAAGAGCGCGTTGCCGAGCGCTCCGAGGAGGACCGTGCCGAGCAGCGCCTCGCGGCGACCCACGTGGCGACGCATCCAGCGCTGGTGGGCAAAGACGAGGAAGAGCAGCGACAGCAGCGTGTTGGCCATCCACACGTGCTTCATCGGCTGACCGGTCACTCGGGCCACGCCGTCGAGCGCGCTCTCGATGATCCAGAGCTTGTACTGATAGGGGTCCGGTGCCGCGCGATCCAAAACCTCCGCGTGGAGCCGCGTCCGGTCCCCCAGCTTGCCGATGTCCACGTGCTGCCAATGCGCGCTGATCAGCCAGCAGGCCACGCCGAGTACGAGCGCGAGCTCCACCCGCGTCTCGGTCCAGAACGTGGTGCGGCGACCCGGGGTCATGAACAGGCCTCAATCGCGGCGCGCAGTCCCTGCAGCGCGCGCGCGAGTTGGTCCGGCGGCAGCAAGAACGACAGTCGCAGCGAGTCGGGCGTTTGGAAGAACGAGCCCGGCACGACGCGCACGCCGTGGTCCGTCCACGCGCGCGCGGCGACACGATCTCCGTCGCGGCCGTGCAGGCGCACCAAGCCCGTGAGGCCGCCGTCGGGCAACGTCCAGGACACGTCCGGGATGCTCCGCACCCACGCGTCCACCTCAGCGGCTCGCGCCGCGGCCTCCACCCGCAGGGCGGCGAGCCGCGCTCGCGCTTGGGGCACGTAGGTGGCGGCGTCGGCCATCGGCGCCGGGGGGAGCGCCGGGTGTACGAGATCGTCGTGCGCGTCAATGCGCCGAATGACGGCGGGCGCGCCGAGGATCCAACCGGCGCGTAGGTCGGGCAGGCCATGCACCTTCGTCAGGCTATTCGTGACGAGCACGCGGGCATCCGCATGAACCGCGGAGGGACGCTCCTCAGGATCGAAATCGGCGTACACCTCGTCGACGAGCACGTACGCGTCAGCAGCGTGCGCTGCGTCAATGAGCAGCGCGAGGTCCTCCGGGTGTAAACGAGCGCCGCTGGGGTTGTGCAGGTCCGTGACGACCAGCAGATCCACGCCATCGGCCACGCTGCGCGCGAGACTCGCCGGATCGATGCGCCAGGCCCGCGCGGGATCGCGCGTGAACGTCGTCAACGTCGCACCGACAGCCGGCGCGAGGCAGTGGAGTGCCTCGTAGGCGGGAGCTTCCGCCGCAATTCGGCCGCCGCCGGCCAGGGCGAGGTATGTGACGTAGTTGGCGTGGGACGTGCCAGCGGCGGGGTGGATCTGCGCTGTCGTCACGCCGTAGCGCGCGACCAGTGCGGCGGCAAAGCGCGCGTAGGCGCCTCCCACGTCAGGCGGGGGAGCCAGCCCGAGCGCAGCCCGGGTCTCCGCATCAAGCGGAGCGACGCCGCTCATACCCAGGGAGATCTCCGTGGGCACCGCGGGCGTCCAGCTGAGGTGGGCCTTCGCCCAGCGCAGATACGGGAAGGGATCGGGTGCGCCGTCCGTGGCCATGGGTACCCTCGCAGGTGGGCCTGCCCCGTGGGGCAGGCGTGGAGAGCCTACCCGATGGATCGCGCCCGCCCGAACGTGCCGACCCACACCTTGGCGTGGGTCGGTCTGAGCCTCCTTGTGCTGCCGTGGTCTATGGCCCAGGCCGAAGATGCGCCGCCCGCGCCCACCGAGGTGGCCGTGATCGTGGGCACGGAGGTCAACTTGCGGGTGGGCCCGCGCCCGGATGGGCGCCCGGTCGCCCAGCTGGACGACGGCACGGTTCTACTGGTCGTGGAGCACCTCGATGGTTGGGTGTGTGTGCACGTGCCGTCCGGGTTCCTCGCCGCGGTCTCGGCCGACCACGTCGAGCCGGTGGGGACCGACGCCGTGCGGGTGACGGCCAGCCGCCTCAACCTACGCGTCGAGCCGCCGGTCGAAGGTGGCCCGGTGCCGGGCGCGTTTCGCGACCGCGCGGAGCGCGGCGCCCTCCTACACGTCATGAAACGCGAGGGTAGCTGGCTGTGGGTGCTGGCTCCCGCCGACACGCGCGCCTACGTGAGCGCGCAGTTCGTGCGGACCCTCGGCCCGCTTGCAGACCACGAGGCGCTGGTCGCGAGCGCCGCGGCGCGACGCACGGCGACCCTGGAGGCCGTCGCGCGCGAGCGTCGAGAGCGCGCCGCGCTCTTGGCTGGTGACAAGCTGCGCGTGGCGATTGGTGCCGCGCAGCAAGCGCTCTACCGGCTCCGCATCGATGCGGGCATCACACGTACGCCCGTAGTCGAGGCGTCCACCGCGCTCGAGGCGGCTCTAGAGGCCAGTGCGGAAGCGCCCATTCGCGTGCGCAAACTCGCGCGCGCCATTCGCGAGGACCTCGAGGCGGAGCTTGAGATCCGGGCCGCGCGCAAAGATGCGGAGGTCGCGCGACTCCGTGGACTCGATCCGCCTGCGGAGCCGCCGCCGGCCGCGCGCGTCGACCGTGTTTCCCTGAGCGGCGAGATCCGCTGGGAAGCGGCCCCCACGTGGCGCAACGGCGGGGAGTGGGTGCTCTGGCTGGATGACGAGCCGCGCTTCGTCTTGCAGCTCACCACGGGCTTGCCGCACCCGCTGCCCGACTTCCGTGCCAATGCCGACCAAGGCGCGCGGACGGTGGAAGGGCGGCAGCCCGGCGAGCGCGTGTTCGGCCTGCCGGTGATCGAGGTGACAGCGATTCGACCGTAGCACCGGGTGCCCGGGCCAGCAGGGCGTTCACAGTCCGTCCTGCCTTCTAGGCAGGCTCTGCTTCCGAGTGTCCGGTGCCGCGGGCCCGGTTGGCCTCACGACTTCGAAATGCGGCTTCAGGATCGCGGGCGTGCGCCTCCTGCCAGGCGCGCTCGCCAGCCTCGAAGCGCGCGCGGAACGCGGCGGCGAACGCCGTATAGGTACCCGCGAGGATCGCGGTGCGGGCCCCGCGTACGAGCTCGAATAGGAACGTCAGGTTGTGCAGCGAGCCGAGCGTCACGGCCGTGTGCTCACCGGTCTTGAACAGGTGGCGCAGGTAGCCGCGGGAATGGGTCCGGCAGACCTCACAGCGGCATTCCGCGTCGAGCGGGGCGTCGTCCTTTGCGTGCAGACGAGCTCCGATGCGAACCGTCCCGTCGCGCGTCCAGAGCCAACCACGCCGGCCGTTGCGGGTCGGGAGGACGCAGTCGAACATGTCCACGCCGGCCGCGATCGCGTCGATCAGGTCCAGGGGCTGACCGACACCCATGAGGTAGCGCGGCTTCGCGGCAGGCAGCAGGGGTGTGGTGGCTTCGACGGCGGCGCGCATGGCTTGGCCGCCCTCGCCGACCGCCAGTCCGCCGATGGCGTAGCCAGGCAGGTCCAGTGCGAGCAGCGCCTCCGCGGAGAGGGCTCGCAGGGCGGGATCCGTGCCGCCCTGCACGATGCCAAAGAGCGCTTGATCGGAGCGCGTACGCGCGGCCGCGCAGGCCGCGGTCCAGCGCGTTGTGCGGTGGACCGCCGCCTCGAGCGCCTCGCGGGAGGCGGGCAGCGCGAGACAATGATCGAAGGCCATGATGAGATCGGCGCCGAGGCTCTCCTGGATGGCCATGGCTTCGCGGGGACCGAGGCGCACCGGCGCGCCGTCCAGATGCGAGCGCAGCGTGACGCCCTCCTCATCCAGCGTGGCGCGGTGGTCGAGCGAGAACACCTGGTAGCCGCCCGAATCGGTGATCCAGGGACCCTGCCAGCCCGTGAAGCCGTGCAGGCCGCCCAGGTCGCGCACCGTGGCTTCGCCCGGGCGGAGGTGCAGGTGGTACGTATTGGCGAGCATGACGTCGGGCGCGAGGCGCTCGAGCTGTGCGTGCGTGATGCCCTTCAGCGAGCCCTTCGTGGCCACCGGCATGAACGTGGGGGTGCGCACCGGGCCGTGCGCAGTCATGAACGTGGTCGCGCGCGCGCCGCCGTCGCTGGCTTCGAGCGCGAGCGCCAAGTCGGGGTGCGGGGGCGGGGTCGAACTCACGCGCGCGAGTGTAGCCCGCGCGCCACCTACGCTTCGTCTTGGATGCCAAGCAGCGCTCGGACGCGACTCGCCAGCGTGCGCGCATCGAACGGCTTGGGCAGGAAGAGCGTGCCGGTCTCCGCACGCGCACCCCGGGCGAGGGCATCGTCGGCGTGGCCGGAGACGAACAGCACGCGCAGGCTCGGATCGCGCTCCCGCAGGGTCTGGGCAAGCTCGCGACCACCCATCCGCGGCATCATGACGTCTGTCACCAACAAGTCGACGGGCTCGGTCTGGGCCGCGACAGCCTCAAGAGCCGCGCGGCCGTTGGGAGCCTCGATCACCTCGTGACCCTCCTCCTCAAGGATTTTACGCAGAAGCGCCCGCACGAGGTCCTCGTCCTCCGCAAGCAGGATGCGCGCACGGCGCGGCGGATGGCTTGGGGGTTGGGGCTGGATCTCCGCGCCGGCGGCTGGGGCCGCCGCGACTGGCAGATAGACCCGGAACGTCGTGCCCACGTCCAACTGGCTTTCGACGTGGATGCGACCGCGGTTCTGCTTGACGATGCCGTAGACCGTACTCAGTCCCAGGCCGGTCCCTTTGCCCTGCTCCTTGGTCGTGAAGAAGGGCTCGAAGATCTTGCCCAGCGTGCGGGCGTCCATGCCGCAGCCCGCGTCGGCGACGGTCAGGCGTACATACTCGCCCGCGGGCAGATCGAGCGCGGCGGGCGCCTTGGGTCCAGGCACGGCTAGGCGCGCCGTCGACACGTGTACGACGCCGCCGGCGGCCGTGGCGTCGCGCGCATTGAGGATGAGGTTGAGCAGCACCTGCTCCATCTGGCCGGGATCGGCCAGGATCGGACACGACCCTTCAGTCGGCGCCACCTCCAGTCCGATCTCGCGACCGAGCAGGCGTCGCAGCATGGAGTCCATGTCAACCACCACACCCGCGAGGTCCAAGCGCCGAGGCGCCAGCGCGTCGCCGCGACTGAATGACAACAGCTGCCGCGTCAGCGTAGACGCACGGTCGGTGGCCTTGAGCAGCTCACCCAACAGCCGGCTCGTGCGCTCGTCACCCGCAGCCTGACCTAGCGCCAGCTCCCCGTAGCCTCGGATCGCGCACAGGATGTTGCTGAAGTCGTGCGCGATGCCACCGGCGAGGGTCCCAACCGCCTCGAGCTTCTGCGACTGATGAAGTCGGTGCTCGATTCGGCGGCGCTCGCGGATGTCTGTGAATGTGCAGCAGACCTCCAAGATGCGGCCGTTCTCGTCGTGCACGGCGTCCGTGTTGAGCAAGACTGGCACGGCCTCGCCCCAGGGACGCACGACATGCAGCTCGATGTCGCGCAGCGGTCGTCCATCCGCGAGTGTCCGCAGCACGGGCACATCTTCGACGCCCGCGGGCGTACCGTCGGGTCGTCGCAGCAGCCCCGAGCGGCACCAATGCGCCACGGGGGCGAGGGCGTAGATGCCGAGCAGGTCGCGTGCCGCGCGATTGACGAGCCGGGGACCGCCAGCGGCGTCCGCGATCACAATGCCGACGGGCACGGAGTCCAGCACACTCGCCAGGGTCTCGCGCAGCTCCTCCTGTTGCGAGGCCAGAGCGTTGCGCAGGACGCGGCGCATGCGCACATCGCGGCCGATCAGGAGGGCGCCCCCCGCGTGTGCCGTGCCTTCCCACTCGACCCACACATCTTGCAGGCCGCGCGCCGCAAGCGGGCACTCGAGGCCCGAGACGGGCACGCCGGCGTAGACGCGATCAAGAGCCCGCTCGAAGGCGGGGCGGTACTCGATCTCGATCCAGTCCACGAGCGGCTGGCCGCGGAGGGGCGAGGCCGCGCGACGCAGCAGGGTGCCGGCCGCGCGGTTGGCAAATTGGATTCGGCCCGTCGCGTCGAGCGTCAGGACCGCGTGGGGCAAGTCGGCTAGGACGGATTCCGCGGCACCCGCGTCCAGCTTTACTCTCGCCCGCCCGCCTGCCACCGGCTCGCCTCCCGCGTGGTTCCTAGTCCCATTGAACCCGAAGCGGACAGCCGGAATCGGGCTCGTGAACGCCGGATGAAGACGCGGGCCAATGCGGGCCGACTCTGGCGGACGAATCGGGCGGGCGGTGGCTTCTCAGTACACCTTGGCGAACGCGATGCCGGGATAGTAGTAGCGCAGAATCTCGGACTCGCTCGCGCCCTTCTTGCCCATCTCGATGGCGCCGACCTGGCACATGCCCACACCGTGACCCCAGCCCCGTCCTTGAATGACCCAGCCGCCGGATTCGCGCGTGATGCGCTCGATGCGGTGGCTGCGAAGACCCAGCGCGCTGCGCAACTCGTGGCCCGGAATCGTGCGGGTTTGTCCGCTGGCGCCGTAGCGCACCGCGCCCTCAGACACCCAGCCGCCGCGGGCGCGCGTTACGTCGATGGCGTGAATCGGCAGTGAGACGGGTCGGCCACGCGCCTTGAAGCCCGCGACGACCTCTGCGTCGGTCACATGCGCGGTCCAGCGGTAGTACTTGCTCGATGTGCAGTGGGCACAGGCGACGCCGCGGAGCGGTTCCGCCGCGTGCCCTGGATCGAGTCCACTCACGGCGGCCGCGGTGGTGTGGCCGCCGCAAGTCGAGGCGTAGTAGGCCCGGAAGGGCCGGCCCTCGTAGGTGAGGATGGCGCCACGCGTCTCCGTGGTCCGACGCAGCATGTCGTCGTAGCGAATGCCGTACTGGGCCGGAACCGAGCGTCCTGTGTAGACCTGGCTGGCCGCGGAGTCGTACACATGAAACGCGGCCTGCTCCGCCTCACGCTCCTGGCGACGCATCCAGCCGTACGTGCGGGCCGCGACGGCCTGCGCGCGGTAAGTCGCGGGTTCAGCGCCGGGACCCACCTCGTTGCCAATCACGCCGGCGACGTAGGTCTCAAGGTCGAGCTCGTTGATGAAGACCAAGGTCTCATCGACCTGCGTGACCAGGAGATGCCCGTCGTAGACGCGTCCGTCGAGCGTGAAGAAATCGTCCGGCTCGATGCGCAGCGCCGCCGCGCCTGTGCTGCGACCTCGGATCACGATGCCAGTCGAGTTCGCCGCTAGCTCCGTCTGCACCTCAGAGGCGGCGCGCAAAACATACGAATCCCCTGAGGTCGACCGGATGGTCCACGGGTGTGCGGGCAGCGCCAGCCGGGCGCGGGGCCGCGGAGCGCCGAGGCGGACGCGAATGAGCGGCGGGGCCGTGTTGGCCATCAGGCTTGGGGTCAGGTTGCCGCCGCAGCTGCCCAGACCCAACGCGAGCGCGCCCAGACAGACCGCGAGAAGCGCGGAGCGAACCGTACCGCGCGTGCGTGCGGGCGGACCAAGGGACGTCATGCGAACAGGTCTCCGGGGCGCCGCGTCTCGACCAGACTCCACGCGACGCTTGTGAGGCTGCGGCCCTGCGAAGTCTTCACCAGCAAGCCCTCCCGCAGGAGGTGCGGCTCGTAGACCTCTTCCAGCGTGCGTTCGTCTTCACCGACCGCGGCCGCGAGGGTCTTGAGTCCGAGCGGGCGTCCCTCCGCGCGTGCGATGGTCGAGAGGATGAGCCGATCGACCCGCGTGAGGCCGTGCGCATCGACGCCGATCCGCTCCAGCCCGCGCCGGGCGATGTCCAGGTCGATGTAGTTGTCGGCCTCGAGTTGCGCGAGGTCGCGCACGCGACGCAGGAACCGGTTGGCCACGCGCGGGGTTCCGCGGCTGCGCTCGGCGAGGTACGTCGCTGCAGGCTCCGCCAACCCGACGCCGAGCAGCCGCGCGGAGCGTTGGAGAATGCGTGCGAGCGTGGGGGGGTCATACGGCTCCAGCCGCTCGTGGATTCCGAATCGACTGCGCAGGGGCGCCGTCAGCATGCCCTCGCGCGTCGTCGCCCCGACGAGGGTGAAGCGCGGCAGATCGATCCGGACACTGCGCGCGCTGGGGCCTTGATCGAGCAGGATGTCGAGTGCGAAGTCCTCCATCGCGGCGTAGAGGTACTCCTCCACCGCGGCCGGCAGCCGATGGATCTCGTCGATGAAGAGCACATCACCGCGCTCGAGCCGCGTCAGCAGGCCCGCCAGATCCGCGGCGCGCTGCAACGTCGGCGCGGCGGTCTCATAGAGCGCCGAACCCGATGCGTTGGCAACGAGATGCGCGAGCGTCGTCTTGCCCAGCCCGGGGAGGCCGGACAGCAGCAGGTGGTCGAGTGCCTCGCCGCGTTCGCGCGCCGCGCGAATGGCGAGCTCGAGATTGCGCACGATTTCGACCTGCCCGTGGAACTCCTCGAGGGAGCGCGGGCGCAGACTCTGGTCGAAGGCACCCTCGTCGGGCGCGCGTACTTCCGGCGCGACCACGGCCGCAGACAACGGCGTGGCCGGATCTTGCGGCGCGGGCGCCTGTTGGTCCACCATCCCGACCAAGGTAGCCCGGCCTGTGGACCCACGCAACCGGTGGTAGCCCAATCGGGATTGACCCCCGGGATGTGGGGGTCAGCCGTCAAAGTCGGGCGCAGCGGGCGCCTACTTCGTCGCGGTGTGGATGCAGGCGATGCCGTAGGTCAGCGACTCAATGTCGACGTGGGCAAAGCCCGCCGCCCGGAGCCGATCCGCCAGCGCCTCAGGGCCCGGGAAGGCCATGACGCTGCGCGGCAAGTACGTGTACGCGTTGTCGGCGCCGCCGCTGACGAGATTGCCGATCATCGGCAGGACGATCATGAAGTACGTGTGGTAGAGCCCGCGAAAAGCTGCGTTGGGCGGGCGCGAGAACTCAAGGATCATGAGGCGGCCGCCGGGCTTGAGCACGCGCTGGGCCTCGCGGAACCCCGCATCGAGGTCCTCGAGGTTGCGCACGCCAAATCCCACGGTGGCCACGTCGAAGGACGCGTCAGCGAACGGTAGATCCGTCGTGTCGGCAACCTGGAAGTCGATGCGGTCGCCAGCCTTCTGGCGGGCGTGACGGACCATCTCCGGGGAGAAGTCGGTCGCCACAACCGTCCCGGCCCCGGCGTCCTTCATGGCCATGGCCAGATCGCCCGTGCCGCAGCACAGGTCCAGCAGCCGCTCTTCGCCGGTGAACTTGAGGTCAGCGGCCGCCTTGCGGCGCCAGCGGACATCAATGTTGGCGCTCAGGAGGTGGTTGAGGAGATCGTAGGTGGGCGCAATGCGGTCGAACATCCGCGAGATGCGGCTGCCCTGCTTGCGGCTGACCTCGTCGTCGAATCGGCTGGGATCGGGCGTGGCGGACATACGGACCGGAGTCTACGGGGGCCCCGTGAGCGCGCCCCCTTCACCCCTGGCCCACCATCACCAAGACGTCGTAAAAGCCGTGCGCGAGGGCCGCAATGCCCAGTCCGCGGACCAGGAAGACGGCCCCCAGCAGCAGTCCGGCGTGGAACCGGAAGGCGAAGACCCCCGGGTCGTACGGCTCTCCGGTCGGCCCCCAGTGGTGGTAGTCCGAGAAGAGGTACGCCGAGACGGCGACCCCGAGGAGTCCGGAGATCGCGCGACTGAACCCCAAGGCGTGGCGGAGCAAGCCGTACAGCCCCGCCAGCAGCACGCCCCGGAACAGCATCTCCTCGAAGATGCCCGCGCCGACGGCCAGCCCGAGGAGGCGAAACTCATCGCGCAGTCCGCCGAGTGCCGTGCCCGACTGGCCCACCTCGGCCGCGAGCGCGACGACGCGCTCCATGGGCAGGCGGGTCGCCATGAGATGGGCGACTGTGCCGAGCAAGGCGCCGTAGCAGAGGCCCTCCACGAGCATGCCGCCGTAGACCCCGCGATCGCGCGTCGCTTCACGCGCCCGGTGCCACACCAGCAGGGCCAAAGCGGCCGCGACGAGGAGCGTGACGAGCACCGTGCCGCGGTGTCCGAGCGCCGCCCACAGGGCGCGCAGCCACGCCGCGGCCGCGTTGTCGACGGGGCTCTGGGTGAAGGTGAGCGCGACCTGGTACACGAGCAGAAACGGCATCAGGAACAGCACGTTGACCGGCAGGGAGCGCGTGCGACGGACGTAGTCAAACGTCAACGGTTGCGGGGGGGATTTGCGGGCGGCCACGCCCGGTTGGATCGGCCGCCCAGGGCCGCGTCTTGCGGGGGGACGCCCAAGGCACAATGGGGTCATGACATCCCGCGCCCCCGCTGGCCAGCCGATCGCCGCGGGAGCGCTGCGCACCCGGCTCGCGAAGGAGGCGCCGCCGCCCGTCGTGGTGCTGGCCGGAGCGGAGGGCTGGTTCCGGCAGGACGGCGTCGAGGCGATCCTGCGGAAGGTGCTGCCCGAGGGCGACCCGGGTGGGGCGGTCGTGCGACTGGACGGCCGCGCCACGGAGGACCGCGAGCGCCTGGGAGGTGTGCTCGACGAGCTCCGGAGCACCTCCCTGTTCGCCACCGGCAAGGTCGTGATCGTGCGTCATCCCGAGGGCGCGCCCGCGCTGCCCGGTCAGGGCCGCAAGGCCGCCCTGACGTTCCTGACCCAGGAGGCCATGGCGCGGCCAGCTCCGGGGGCGGTGCTCGTGTTCGACACGGTGCGTGGCGTCAAGGGTCGTGAGTCGATCTCGACCAAGTCCCTGCTCACGGCGGGCGCCTGGGTCGTGGACTGTCGCTCGCTCTATGACGCGCCGGCACCGTGGGAGCGTGGTCCGCCCCACGACCACGAGCTCGCTCGGTTCGTCGTGCAGCGCATGCGGCAGCCGCATCGCAAGCGCGTCGGGCTCGTCGAGGCGCATGCCATCACGCGGCGTGTCGGCAACGACATCGCGGCCCTGGACGACGCGCTCCGCTCCCTGGCGCTCTACGTCGGAGAGCGGGCGACGGTCGAAGCGGCCGATGTGCACGCGGCGGTGGGGGAGACGCGCGAAGATCCTATCTGGCGACTGGCAGACGCCATCCTGGATGGCGATACGACGTTGGCGCTGGAGCTCGTCACCGCGGCCTTCGAGCGTGGATTGGAAGACGCCCGGGGAGGCGTGGCGACCCAGGCCGAGGCCATCTTCCCGCAACTCGCGGCGGCCCTGCATATGTCGTTTCGGCGGCTATTGGCTGGTGCGGAGGGACTCGCGCGCGGCGAGACGGGGGCGGAAGTCGCGAAGGCGGCCGGGATTCCCCCGTTTCTCGCGGACCGCTTCGCGACCCGGGCGCGGCGAGATCCGGCGCGGCTCCTCGATCTCCACGTCGCGTTCGTCGACGCGGAGCTCGGCGTGAAGGGCGGCACGGTCCCCCCGCGTCTGGCTGGCGAGCGCCTCGTGGCCCAGCTCGTGGCGGGGCTCGCGGCACCTGCGCGGGGCGTCCCCGCGGCCCTCTAACGTTTGCCCATGGGCCGCATCCACGTCTTGGACCCGCACGTCGTCAACCAGATCGCCGCGGGCGAGGTGGTGGAGCGCCCGGCGTCCGTCGTGAAGGAGCTGGTCGAGAACGCGTTAGACGCGGGCGCCACGCGCATCGGGGTCGAGGTCGCCGGTGGCGGCCGTGACCTCATCGAGGTGCGGGACGACGGGCATGGCATTGCGGCGGAGGACCTCGAGCGCATCTTCCTGGCCCACGCCACGTCGAAGATCCAAGCGGTCGAGGACCTCCGGCACGTCGCGACGATGGGCTTTCGCGGAGAGGCGCTGGCGAGCATCGGGAGCGTGTCGCGAGCAAGCATCGTCTCGCGCCTGCCCGACCGCGACGACGCGTGGCGCGTCGAGGACGTCGAGGGTCGCATTTCGCCCGTGACGCCGGCGGCGGGCTCTCCGGGAACCATCGTGCGCGTGGAACAACTGTTCGCGCACGTGCCAGCGCGCCGCAAGTTCCTACGCACACCGCAAACGGAGCTGGGGCACATCCGCGCGCTGATGGGGCGCTTCGCCTTGGCGTTCCCGCACATCGGTTTTCGACTCGTGCAGGCGGGTCACGTGCTGCTCGACGCGCCGCCGCAGACCGATCGGCGGCTGCGCATCGCCCAGGTGCACGGCGACGAGGTGGCCCGCGGCGTCTTGAAGGCGCAGGCGCTCGACGACGAGCCGACCCTGGAGGCCTGGATCGGCCCGCCGTCTCTCACACGCCGCGATAGCACGCTGGAGCAGGTGTTCCTTGATGGGCGCCACATCCGCGATCGAACGGTGGCGCACGCCGTGCGCGAGGCCTACCGAGATCTACTGCCACCCGGCGGTCGACGCCCCGTGGCGTTCTTGTTCCTCTCGCTCGATCCGGGGCGCGTCGATGTCAACGTGCACCCCGGCAAGACCGAAGTGCGCTGGCACGATCCGAGCGCCGTGCACCGGGTGGTGCGCCGAACCCTGCGGGCGGCGCTGGAAGGCGCGCGGCCCGGTCACGGCGTGGAGCTGCCGGAGGCCGCGCACGACCACGGCGCCTCGCGCGTAGCCGCCGTGGAGCACGCCTTCCTACGCGGTGCGGGCCGTCCGGCTGAGGCGCCGGCGTTCTCGTTCCCGGCCGCGGCGCGCCACGAGGGCGGTCCGGATCCGTGGCAGCCGGTACAGGCGCCGGAGCGGCCCGCGAGCCGCACCACGCTTGGTGGGCTGCGTCCTATCGGGCAGGCGCTGGGCACCTATCTGCTCCTCGAGGACGGAGACGAGCTTGTGCTCGTGGATCAACACGCGCTGCACGAACGCGTGCTGTTTGATCGCATCAACGCGCGCTTGAGCGAGCAGGGCAAGCTCGAGGTGCAGCGCATGCTGGTGCCCTCGGTCGTGCACCTGGAGCCAGCCGCCCTCGCCCGCCTGCTCGAGGCGACGGATGTCCTCAAGACGCTGGGCTGGCTGGTGGAGGCGTTTGGCACGGACGCCGTGGCTGTGCACGGCATCCCCGCGGTGCTGCGGCGGCCGGACCCTGAGGCGGCGCTGGAGGAGATCGTCGAGCTGCTCGAACGCGGCAGCCGCGAGGGACTAGACCGCACCGCGCTTGTGAGCGAGGCGGTCGACCGCATGGCCTGTCGGGCCGCGGTCATGGCGGGCGATTCGCTTCACAACGATGAGATTGTCGCCCTGCTGGAGCAAGCCGAGTCGCTCAACCACAGCCACTCGTGTCCGCACGGCCGGCCGACGCGGCTGACGCTGACGAAGGCGCAACTCGAGCGTTGGTTTCACCGCACCGTTTGAGTGTGGTGCCAGAACGACCGAGGGGATGCCTACTTGCGCTCGACCGGAGACGCGCCGGGCGGCTCGAACAGCGAGGACTGCAGCCCGACGTTGATGCGGATATCGGCCGGCCAGGCATGCAGGAAGAGGTCCAGCGCAGCCCCGGGCCGCGCCTGGCTGAACGCCTGGATCTCCGTCGGGTAGCGGAACTGCGGACCCTGACGCCAACTCTTGAGCAGGTAGTACTCGGTCGGCTCGTTCGTGCGCGGATCGCCCTCGATCTTCACCACGCCGGGATAGGTGGCGCGGCGGCGGCGGGGGTCGCGCTTGTCGGCCTCATGGGCGAGATAGAAGACGACATCGGCGCCGCCCTGCAGCCGACGGCGGACGCGCACCCAGTTGCCAGCGAAGGTGCCGCTACCGGTCGTGAAGCCCTCGTTGAGGAACGTGACGCCCGGACCCTTGAGGCCGTCAAGCGTCAGGAAACGCGCGAGATCGAGCAGCCGCCGACGATCGTCCTGCACTTGGGCGATCGCACCGGCGCCGTCAGCACCTGAGCCGTGCATACGCTGCACATCGCCGCCGGGATGCAGAATCCACATCTGGCTGCCGTTGAGGATCTTGGTCGTGATGCGCTGACCCGGCTCGTTCACGTTCTTCTTCTGGCGGAGTTCGAACCGGTACTTGTCGGGCGTCTTGAGCCACAGGCGCATGTGGCCTTCGTGGCGCTGCGCGCCGACGCTGAAGCTCACGTCGTGCAAGTCGGCAAAGAAGTCGGTCAGGCTGTGGATGCCCGCCTTGCCGTCGGCGATGTAGCGCACCGCCTGATCGAAGTAGATCGGCCCATGGCTCGGGTCGACCTGCTCAGCGGCCGGTGCGGGCTCGCCCTCGGCCCCGCCACGGGCGTTCGCCGGGGGCAGCAGGTCGGAGGAGACCGCCACGAGCCCCAGCAGGGCGACGAAAGCGAGGCTGGTGAGGAGGAGGGTGTTGGGGCTGCGCATAGTCATGGTCTCCTGCTTACCCGAGATCGGTCACACGGACGTCCGGGTTTGGCTCCGCGCCAAGTCTCGCAGGAATTCGGGGTCCTAGCGCGCCCGGACAGGGCCGCCGTGCTTCCTACCGAGAACGCTGCAGGCGTCCAAGACGGCGCGCCTGAGGGTCGCGCGCTCACCGCCCTAGCGGCCGTCGCCGAGGGGGGGCCGGAAGAGCGCGGCCTCGATGCCGGTGTTGAGCTGGATGCCGTCGACGGTGGCCTTCAGGAAGCGCACCGGCGCCTCCGTGCCGAGCCGGGAGTAAGCCTCGATGGTGCGCGGGTAGCGGAACGAGTGCGGCTGGCCGGCCGGGGAGTCCGCCCAGGAGCCCAGGATGAAGTCCTCCGCAGGCACCTTCTGACGGGCATCGCCGTCGACCCGCACGATGCCGGGCCACTTGGCGAGATAGGCGCCTTGGGCGTCGCGATCGTAGGCCAGCCAGAAGTGCATGACGGCGGCGCCGGGCGCGCGCCGGGTGATTTTGACCCAGTTGCCCGCGTAGCTGCCTGTGCCGGTCTTCTCGCCGACGAACTCAAACGTGACGCCGGGGCCTTTCAGGCTCTGAAGCGTAATGAACTGCGCGAGATCGGCCATGCGCTCGCGATCTTCCTTCACCTGACGAATGGCGCCCGCGCCCTCAGAAGTGCCGTGCATCCGCTGCACGCGCCCCTCAGGGTGCACGATCCACATGAAGTCGCCGTTGAGGATCTTCGTCGTCGCGCGCTCGTTCGTCGTCAACTCCTGACGGTACTTGTCGGGCGCCTGCCACCAGAGCCGCATGGGGCCGCGGTGGCGGGCGGCGTCGAGATCGAGCTCGGCCGTTACGGCGATGTGGAAGTCGGTCGTGCGCGTGACGCCACGTCCACCCCGGGCGACCCAGCGCACGCACTGGTCAAAAAGCTGCTCACCCAAAACCAGATTCGCCTGGGCGGGGCCGGCCTCACCTCCGCGGGCCAAGGCGGTCCGCTGATCGGGGCACGGGATGAGGGCGAGGAGCGCCGCGACGAGGGCGATCGCACGCAAGGGAAATCGATGGCTCACTAGGTTCTCCACAAACGCAACCTCGTGCGAGCATACCCGCCCTTCAGCAGGCGAAAGGGCGGCATGGCAACGAGATCCCGTACGCGAGACCTGCCCGTGACACGCGTCCTCGCGCCGGGTGTCCGTTTGCACCTGCTGAGCACGGCACGCTTTACCACGTCATATTGCCGCGTCGTCCTGCACCGTGATCTCGGGGCCGAGGCGACCTCGACTGCCGTCCTGGCGCAGGTTCTCCAGTCCGCCACGGCCAACCACCCGACGCACAAGGCGCTGGCCGATCGCCTGGGTGATCTCTATGGCGCAGCGCTACATGCCGGTGTGCACAAGCTGGGCGATCGTCAGGTGCTCGTGGCTTCCCTCGACTGGGCGACGGCCCACGTGCCGCGCGCGCGCGGTCAGCTCGCAGCGGGCCTGGGGCTGCTGCGGGAGGTTCTGGCCGACCCCAAGCGCGACGCGCACGGGCTCGACGCGGAGATCGTGGCGACGGAGCGCTCCAATCATGCGCGCGCCCTCCAGGGTCGGAAGGACGACAAAGCCCGGCACGCCATGCGCTCGTGCCTAGCGGCGATGTGCGCTGGCGAGGCGTATGCGCTCGATGCTGAGGGACGCGAGGAGGATCTCGCCGCCGTGGACGGCGCGTCACTCGCGGCTCTGCACGCGCGACTGTTGGCCCGTGCGCCCGTCGAGATCTTCCTCGTTGCGGACCTCACGCCCGCGGAGGCGGTCGCCGCAATCCGCGCGTATCTCCTCTGGCCCACGCGCGCGGCCAAGCCTGCGCGCGTGCCTCCGGTGGCGAGCGTGCGGCCCGCCCGGCCGCGACCCCGCGCCCTCGTCGAACATGATGCGGTGAGTCAGGGCAAGCTCGTGCTCGGCTGGCGCGGACAGGTGCGGCCAGGCACCGCCGCGGCCTACGCCGCGGAGTTGTGGGCCGGCGTCCTCGGCGGCGGCAGCTACGCTCGCCTGTTCAAGGTGGTCCGCGAAGAGCACGGCCTCTGCTACTACGCAGGGGCTGGCTGGCACCGAGCGAAGGGCCTGTTGCTCGTGCAGACCGGAGTCGATCCTGCCAACGAGGCCAAAGCCCGCCGGTTGATCGTGCAGCTGACGCGCGACACCGCGGCCGCGGGGCTGGATCCGGCGGCGCGGGAAGCGCACCTACTGGCGGTCGAACACGGCGTGGCGTCGATGCTGGACAGTCCGAAGGCTACGGCGGCCTGGTACGAGGAGCGGCTGGCCATCGGCGGGGCCGAGTCGCCGCGCGCCCACCTCGCCGCGCTCCGGGCAGTCACCCCTGCGGCCGTCCGAGCTGTGGGCCGACGCGTGACGCTCGATACGACCTTTTCGCTGCGGCCGGCAGGATCTGCGCTGCCCAAGGCAGGATCTGCGCTGCCCAAGGCAGGATCTGCGCTGCCCAAGGCAGGTGGCCGATGAAGCAGGCCAAGTCAGCGGTGTGGCAGCGTCTGCGCGAGTCCGCCACGGGGCGCACGGTCTGGCGCACGCGCGCTGCGTGTGGCGTCGACGTGTGGGTGGCGCCCATGCCGGGTTTCCGCAAGGCGCACGCGGCCGTGACCACGCGCTACGGCAGTCTCGACACGCACCTGCCCGAGGGGGAGGTACTGCCGGACGGCATTGCACACTTCCTCGAGCACAAGATGTTCCAAACCGAGGCTGGCGATGTGTTCGAGGCCTTTGAGGCGCGCGGGGCCTCAGCGAATGCCTACACAACGTTCACGCACACGAGCTACGTGTTCACCTCGACGAGCCGCCTGCTTGAGAACCTCGACACGCTGCTCGACACGATGGCGTCCATCACGACGACGGCGGACGGCATCGAGCGCGAGAAGGGGATCATCGGCCAAGAACTCGCGATGTACCTCGATGATCCGGGTTGGCAGGGCTACCTGCAGTTGCTGCAGGCGCTCTACCGTCGGCATCCGGTCCGGATCGACATCGGCGGATCCGCGGCGAGCATCGCCCCGATCGAAGCGGGCATCCTGCAGCGCGTGCACAAGGCGTACTACGCGCCGGCCCAGCTGATCCTGACTGTGGCCGGAGACCTCGACCCCGACACCGTGCTC
>JAQBWE010000309.1 GCA_027625315.1 Planctomycetota bacterium | reverse complement strand
CACTCATGTTTGATGGCCAGGTCGATATCTGTAAGTAAGTAGTTGTCCTTTATCGGCTTTCGCGTTCTACGGTCTCGGCAGATCCCTGCGGCGTATGGAACCAGCCGCCGAGCGGCGCGGGCTGCCCCTCTTCGCGGACCACGAAGACGGCGTCGACAAAGGTGTGCTCGCCACACAGCGGTGGATCGAGCGACGTGAAGACCATCGACCAGGCCCCGGCGGGCACCGCCGCCGTGTCCCACGCCAGCAGGTTGGCCGAGTCGGCGACGGCGACCTCGGCGATGAGGGTCCCCTCGACCTGGTCCGGCGGAGGCGTGGACACCGGCACCGCGTGACCCCGGCGGTGCTTGATCTCGTAGTACGAGCTGATGTCCATGACCATGTCCTCCCAGGTGATGTCGATGACGCCACCCTGGGCCTCGATCAGGCCGCTCGGGCCCGTGAAGACAGGGCGAACGACGATCCCGCCGGCGTGGGCGAGCGCGTCGGAATAGAGGGTGGTGGTGAGGCCCCCGAGGAGGAGGGCCAGCAGGCGGGGGCCGAGGCCCCCAGGCAGCTTCGCGTTCATGTCGGCTCCGGCGTCGATGAAGCGCGTCGGGGGGCCCTATGCCCGTCGCCCGCACGCGGTTGCGTTCTGTGACGAATTTCGTGGTCGGTGGTCGGCCGCGATCCTACCCGTCCGGCCGCCCTCGGCGCACGGGCGCGCCGCGGCCCAGCGCGACGGCGAGCTGCACGAGCACCTCGGTGGTATCGACCATGGGCACGGGGACATCCGCTGGCCGGAGCACGATCCCGATCTCCGTGCAGCCCGCGAGCAGCGTCGTCGCCCCCCGACGCACGAGCGCGTGGGCGAGCGCCCGCATCTCGGCCTTGGGCGTAGGCCCGTGGTCTCCAGCCTTGATGACGGCGAGGACGCGCATGAATTCCGCGCGCTCCGCGGCGTCGGGCAGGACCGGGTGGAGGTCGCGCGCGCGCAGGGCTTTGGGATAGAGCTCTGCGGCGTGGCAAGCGTGGGCGGCGAGCACCCCGACGCTTGCGCCGCCGCCCGCGACCGCGAGCGTGCGGTCCGCGGCCTCCTCGATGAGGCTCACGAAGGGCACCGCGATCGCGCGCTCGATCTCGCCCTGCCAGTGGTGGGCGGCGTTGCAGATCATCAAGACGACGTCAGCTCCCGCGCGTTCGAGGCGCAGCGCGGCCTGCGCGAGCGCCGGTCCTGGGGACGGTCCAGCACCATCGATCGCCAGGTTCCTGTTGGGGATCGTGCCATCGCACGCCACGATCATCCGGACGTGCTCTTGATCGGTGTCGGCGCCGTCCGCGCGCAGCACACGCGCCAAGAAGTCGACCGTCGCGTCGGGGCCCAAGCCCCCGAGGATCCCGATAAGGCGCGAGCTCACGACGAGCGCGGGTCGACCAGGTCCGAGGCGTACGCCGAGAGGCTCGGCGCGCCTCCGGTGTGCAGGTAGAGCACTCGCTCACCCTTGGTGTAGCGGCCCTCGCGGATCTGGCCGATGAGGCCCGCCATCGCTTTACCGGTGTAGACCGGATCGAGCAGGATGCCCTCGACCTGTGCCAGGATCTGCACCGCCTCGCGCATCGTGGCGGTCGGAAGCGAGTAGCCGCCGCCCACCCAGCGGTCGTCGACCTCGACCTTGGCCTCCGGCATCGGTCGTCGACCGCCCGCGAGCTCCAGGACGGCGTCCGTCAGCGCCACGATGTGGCGCTCCTGGCGCTCTTTCGGCTGACGCACGCTGATGCCGACGACGGGCAGGTCGGCGCCGCCGCTGTGCAGGCCGGCGAGCAGGCCCGCGTGGGTCCCGCCGCTGCCGCTCGCGCAGATGAGGTGGTCGAAGCTGACCACCTGCTCGTAGCACTGGGCGATGATCTCGCGCCCGCAGTTGGCGTAGCCCAGCGAGCCCAGGGCGTTCGAGCCGCCGCCGGGGATGACGTAGGCGCGGCGACCTTCGCTCGCGACCGCGTCGGCCTCGTCGCTCATCGCGCCGGCGAGGTCGGTCCCGCCAGGCACCACCCGGAAGCTCTCGACCCCCATGAGGCGGTAGAGCAGGTGGTTGCCGGTCGCGTCAGCCTGGAAGCTGTCCGCCACGCGCTCCTCGAGCACCAGCCGGCACTTCAGGCCCTCGCGCGCCGCAGCCGCCAGCGTCAGGCGGCAGTGGTTGGACTGCACGGCACCGCACGTGATGAGGGTGTCGGCGCCCTGCTCGATCGCGTCTGCGACCAGGAACTCCAGCTTGCGGGACTTGTTTCCGCCGCCGGCCAGGCCCGTGAGGTCGTCTCGCTTGATCCACAGCTCCGGGCCGCCGAGCAGCTCGCTGAGGCGGGGCATGGGCTCGAGCGGGGTCGGGCCGCGCAAGTAGCGGCGCCTGGGGAAACGGGAAAGTTGCATGGTTGGATTCTCCGAACTTCGCGCCAACGGGGCCCGTGCACTATGTACAGTACAGCGCCGCCGAGGCCGCAAGGCCGACCCGGCTCGATTTGGAACTGCGAACCGCTCCCCGGAGGTCCCCGATGTCGCTCGCCTTGCGCTTCACTGCCGTCGCTTGTCTCTTCGCCGCTGCTGGCACCACAGGCTGTGAGTCCGCGGGCTCGGGCAATGCAGGCCCCGTCACGCGCGCCAACGGGGCCCGTGCACTAGGCACCGGGACCGGCGAGGGCACCGATCCCTCGAACACGGAGCCTGGCGCTGAGCCGGGAGCCGAGCCCGGAGCCGAGCCCGGAGCCGAGCCCGGAGCCGAGCCTGAGGCCATCGCCGAGCCGGCTGGGCTGGCGGTGCTGGGTGGATTCACCCACGACCTCGCGAACGTCCAGATCGACGAGATCGCCAACGCCACCGCCGGCCTGTACGTGCCGCGCGACCTGGCCTTCGACCCGAGCTGGCCGGGCCGCCTGTTTGTGGCGTGCACGGGCTCCGACAGCATGGTCGTCATCTTCGACGCCGGCCTGCCCACCCAGAGCGCGCAAAAGTACTGGAGCCCCGGCTCGACCCACTTCTTCGCCAGCCCGGGCGCCTTCGCGTTCGGCCTCGCGGACGAGTTCGCCTCGGCCCACGATACGCAGGAGGTCACGCAGCACTACCCCGACGGCACGCCCGCGACGCCGGCCGACTTCATGGGCCCGACGCTGCAGCGCTC
>JAQBWE010000033.1 GCA_027625315.1 Planctomycetota bacterium | reverse complement strand
CCCTCGACGGCACCACCGGCCTGTGCGTAGGCCACGATGCCGCCCTCGATGACCGCGAGGCCGCCGATGCCCAGTTGGGCGAGCCCGGCCTGCGCCATCGCGGCGCGCTGACCCAAGCGGCAGAGGATGAGCCGCGGCGCGGGCGTCTTGCGGACTTCGTCAGCACGCTCGAGAAGTTCGTCCAGCACGATGTGGCGGGCGCCGGGAATGTGCGCCTGCTGCAACTCCTCGCTGGTGCGCACGTCGATGATCGTGCCTGCGCCGCCTTGCCCGACCACGTCGATGGCTTCCGCGGCCGAGACGAACACGGGGAACGCCTGGCCTTCGAGATTGAACCGCAGGAGCGCCGCCATATTGGCAGGCTCGGGCGGCGGGTTGGCGCTGAGCGCACTGACGAAGCGATCGCGGTCGGCGAGCTTCAGCCACGGATTGGAGGCGCGCTCGTCCCTGAGGGTGCTCCGGACGCGGCCGGCGTAATCGTGCCCGGGGTAGAGCACGGTGGCTTCGGGTAGAGCGAGCATCACGTCATGGATGCTGTCGTAGAGCGCGCCGGGGTCGCCACCGAGGAAGTCCGCGCGGGCGACGCCGCCGATGAAGAGCGAGTCGCCTGAGAACAGCGCGCCGTTCGCCACGAGCACCATGTGGTCGGGCGTATGGCCGGGCGCGTGGCGTACGACGACGGCCGCGTCGCCGAGCGCCAGGGGCTCCTGGTCGTCGGGCCGGTGGGTCACGCCGGCGTGGCGGCCACGCGCGTGTGCGACGCGGGTGGCGCCCAAGTGGGCGGCGAGCACGGCCGAGGCGGAGGGGTGGTCGGCGTGCGTGTGGGAGTCGACCATCCAGCGCAGCCGGTAGCCGCCGCCCTCAAGCAACGTCGCGACCTGATGCGCCTGATCCAGGTGCACATCAAGGGCGAGCGCCTCGCGAGAGACAGGATCCTGAATCACGTAGGCGCGGCACCCCTGGGGGTGCATGAGGGTGGTCACCTCGAGGGTGCCCTGGGCGTGGGTCTCGGCCTGCATGAAGGTCCTCCGCGGCAATCGTAGCGCGGCAGTCGTGCGATGGGGGCGCCCGGCGGGCCCCGGAGCCCCTTCATACGCGCTTCATGGCGCCGAAACGCCGAGGGCCGCATTCCGCTGGTACCCGTGTGGTGACTCTATGAAGCGTGCAGACGATCATCCTCTGGCCATCTCCCAAACCGGGTCCTTCGGGCCTGCCGCGCGGGGCGAGTTGGGGCGGCCCGGAGAGCTCCGGCATCGGCGCATGGCGCGCCTCGCACGACTCTGGGCACCGGTGGCGGTTCTGCTCCTCGCCCTGGGGCCCATCGCGGGCTGGGGCGCTTGGCTGGTCGCTGAGAGCCGCCACGATCAGGAAGTGCAGGTGCGGTTCGAGGAGTTGGTCGCGCAGCGCGCGCACGACTTCTCGGAGCAGGTGACGTCGTACGGCGAGGTGCTGCACTCGGTGCAGGGACTGTATGACGCGTCCGAGCACGTCACGGAGTCCGAGTTCGCGACGTTCACGCGCTCCGCGCGCGAGCGCTTCCCGAGCATCGAGGCGATCGCCTGGGCGCCGATCGGGGAAGAGGGCGACCGCGCGGCCATGCGCGTGCGCTACGTCGAGCCCGCTGAGCAGCGCGCGCGCATTCTGCACCGCGACCTCTTCGCGGATGAGATCTTGCGCCCGGCCGCCGAGCGCGCCCTGACGCAGGGCCGGCCGATTCTCGCGCCGCCGCGCAGCGGGGCCATCGACGGCGTCGGCCTGCTGCTGCTGGGCGTACACGACATCTTCGCTTTCGGCGAGGAAGCCGGACCGCTGGGCGTCGTCGTCGTGGCGTTTGACTATCGCGACATCATCCTGGGCTCGCGCGCACAGGACGTGCCGCTCATGCGCCTCCTGCTCTACGACGCGACGATCGGATCGAACGCGATACGCCTCGCCGCCCATGGTGAGAACAGCGCTGTGGATTCGAGCCTGCGGGTGCAGGACCGCATCCACGTTGCCGGTCGCACTTGGCGACTCGACGCCGAACCCACCATCCACTTCTTGAGCCAGCAGGGCTCGGCGCGGCCGCTGGGTTTCGCGGCCATCGTGTTCCTCCTCTGGGAGCTGTTCGCCGGGCTGCTGCTGGCCCTGAGTTACGCGTCTAGGCACCACGCGGTGCGCCAGCAAGGTCGCAACGTGGCGCGCGTGCTGCAGAGTCTTGGCGAAGGCGTCGTCGTGGCGGACGCCAGCGGAATGGTGCGCCTAAGCAACGAAGCGGCGCGCGGCCTCATCGGCTCGGCCGCCGACTCCGTCGATGCGGCTGTCTTCTCGCGTCTGGTGCGGTTCGCGCCCGCGGACGGCGCCGAGGCCTTCGGCCCGCACGATGCGCCGCTCGCGCGTGCGATGCGCGGCGACGTGTTCGACCAGGAGCAGTGCATCGTCTACACCCCGAACCGACCGCACGGCGTGTACGTCGGCGTGAGCGGGCGACCCCTGCGCGATGAGTGGGGGCATGTGCTGGGCGGCGTGCTGGCCCTGCGTGATGAGACCGAGCGCCGGCGCTCGGAGAGCTCCCTGCGCGAGAAGAACGCTGAGCTGCGCGAGCGCCAAGTTGAGATGGACCTGGCCGCGTCTGTTCAGCGGCGGCTCTATCCCGCGCGGTCTCCGCGCATCGCGGGCCTCGACATCGTCGGCTCGGTGCATCCCGCCGAGGAGACCTGCGGCGACTACTACGACTTCATTGAGCTCACCGACGGCTCCCTACTGCTGGCCATCGGCGACGTCAGCGGTCATGGACTCGGCCCCGCGCTGGTGATGGCCGAGACCCGTGCCTACGTGCACTCGCTGGCGAGCATGGGCTCGTCGCCGAGTGTCATCCTGGATCGCTGCAACGATCACCTCGAGCGCGATCTGGCCGACGATCTGTTCGTCACTCTGCTGCTTATTCGGATCGCCCCTGACGGACGCACCCTGTCGTTCGCGAGTGCGGGCCACACCCCCGCGCTATTGCTGGGCTCGAGCGGCGAGTTGCGCGCGCGCATGGGCAAGACCGGCCCGCCGCTGGGCATCGTGGCGGACTGGCGTTACGAGGAGCGGCGTGGGATCGAGTACGACAACGACGACGTGCTCGTGCTCATGACCGACGGCGTGACTGAGGCCTCTTCCGCCCTGGGCGAGGTGTTTGATGACGACGGCGTCCTCGAGGTCGTGCGTAGCCATCTGCAGCGTGACGCCGCGGGCATCCTGCACGAGATCCACGCGGCGCTGGACCGCTTCGCCGGCGAGCGTGCGCGTCGCGACGACGTGACGTTGGTCGTGTGCAAGCGCGGCGCGGCGGTGCCGAAGAGTCCCGATCGCCGGGTCCGCACCCTTGAGGAGTCCGGCTCGATCCCGTTGGCGTGAGGCGGCGAAGGCGCCTAGCGCAGCGGGCCGTAGGCCCCGAACGCAGCCCAGTGGCGGGGTGCGCGCCCGATCGGCGAACCCCGTAGGTCGATGGACGCCGCGCGGAGCGCTTCTGCGGCGGTGGTCTTGCCGCCCGCGTAGCGCTCGTAGAACGACGTTACGAGGGCCGCGGTTGCTTCGTCGTCCACGGGCCACAAGCTCGCCACGACGCAGCGCGCGCCGGCGAACGAGAACGCCTGCACCAAGCCGAGCGTGCCTTCGCCGGCTTGATCCACGCCGCGCGCCGTTTCGCACGCCGAGAGGAACGCGAGGTCGACGCCCGTGAGATCGACGTCGAGCACTTCGAGCGCGGTGAGCAAGCCGTCGTTTTCATCCTCGCGCACGCGCGTGTTGATGCCCGCGAGGGCGAGGCCCGACATCAGGAGGGGGTCAAACGCCTGTAGGTGACGCTCGAGTCCTTCGCGCAGGCGGAACACGTCTTCTTCGGGCATACGCAGGCGTGAGGTGAGGTCGTCGCGAACGATGCCGTGCGTGGCGAAGTGAACGACACGCTTGCCGGGTGCGTGCGTGCGAATGCGACCTTCCGTGGCGCGCTCCTGCGTGAGGCGCTCGGGGCGCCACGACGCGCCGGCCTTGGCGAGGATCGCCGCGACCGTCTCGATCTCGCCCGCGGTGCCGGGCAGCGGCGGTAAGCGCCGGAGGCCGGGGACGCGCTCGAGCAGCGTCTTGCGTTGGCCCGTCACGGCCACCTCGCCTTCGCGGTGCGCCTGTTCGAAGTTCACGTCGCCCACAAGCAGGGCACCCGTGCCACGGGCCTTGGTGGTGGGCGCGAGCAGTGCGTGCGGCAGCGGCAGGCGTACGAGCGTGAGCTCGTCGATCAGGAACTGCCCGGGCTCCGTGCCGGGCAGCGCTTCGAACGGCAACGCGGCGACGGCGCCGTCGGGCACGAGGTAGAGAGTCGTCAGGCCGGGGGGGAGCGCGGCGGCGAGCGGAGTCCACAGGCTTGTCTTGAGGGCCGCGCCGGCGGTGACGAGCTTGTCGTCGGTGGGCGACTCGACTTCGCGGACGGCGTCGCGGAAGGTCTGGATCTGGGCATCGAGGGTGGCCGCGGACCCGAGTGCGACGCGCGTCACGGTGCCGTCGGGCGCGAGGACCCACGCGACGTAGCGTCCACCGGCAAGCAGCACGTCGATGAGCGCTTCGCTGCGCTCGAGTCGGCGCGCGAGGGCGGCGTCGCCCGGGGAGGCAGCCTTGCTGCTCTTGGCCAGGGCAGGCAGGGCGGAGGCCACCTTGCGTGTGAGCTTCTCGATCTCGGCGGAGACTTCGGCAATCTCACGGCGCCAAGCCGCGCGCTGCCAACCGAAGCGCGGCGCCTCGTGCGCCAAGCGTGCGAGGCGCCGGCGGGCGTGCTGCAGGCGGTCGGCCTCGGTGCGCGCCTTGCCGGTGGCGGTTCGCAGGATGCGCGCTTCTTCGCCGATGGCGCGCGCCACGCGGCCTTCGAGGGCGAGGACTTCGTCGTGGCCGGTGACGGCGGCGCGCTCGCTGACCTCGAGCCAGTTGGCGAGGACCCAGTGCACGGAGGCGAGGAGGCCCAGGCGCTCGGCGTTCGTCGCCCCCGTCATGCGTGCTTCGACGCGCGCGGCGACGAGGTCAAGCGCTTCGCGCATGGGCGCGACGCCACGTGCGGGGGTGTCCCCGCGCGCGAGGGCGAGCGCGAGGCCGCTCGCGGCGAGCGCGTGGAAGTCGTGGGTGGGATCGAGGGCGGCCTTGGCAATGGTGCGCGCGCGGGTGTACTGCGCGGCGGCGGGGCCGGGGCGCGCGGCGAGCAGGTCGAGGTCGCCAAGCGTGAGCAGCACGTCCGCGACTTCGGGATGCTTGTCGCCGAGGGCGGCTTCGAGGAAGGCGAGCGCGCGCTGCGCGTGCTCGCGCGCCGCGGGCTCGTTGCGGCGTGCGAGGTACACGCGCGCGAGTTCGTGCAACGCAATGGCGATGCGCGGGTGGCCCTCGGGGAGGTGCGACTGCAGTGCGAGAAGCGCATCGTCGAGCACGCGCTCGGCGGCTTCGCCTTCGCCGGCCGCGAGCAGGATGCGCGCGAAAAGCTCGGGCGCGCGGGACTCGAGCGGGGCCAGCGGCGCGGACTTGCGTTCGAGCACGTCGCGCAGCATCTGTTGCTCTGGATCGGCTTCGAGCATCGGCGTGAGGCTCTGATCGGACGCGTGGGCGAAGCTGGCGTGCAGTTGCATCGCGCGCCGGCCGAAGGAGCGAGCTTGATCGAGCGACCCACGCCGTAGCAGGGCTGCAGCGATGGCTTCGTAGCCGAGCAGCAACGTGCGGCGAGGCGGTGTGCGCGCGCGGTAGAGCCCGACGCGACCTTCGGTTTCAAATGATTCCGCGGTTTCGAGGAGGTCGGCGAGCGCTTCGTCCTCGGCGCCGACGTCCAGCAGGGCGCGCGCCTGGCGCAGGCGCACGAGCGCCCAGTCGTAGCTGCGCTGGGCGAAGCGCGTGTAGCGATGGCGTTCTTCGAACTCGATGAGACGGGCGCGTTCGATGGCCAGGGCGCCGCGAAAGTCGCCGTCGTAGCGGCGCAGGGTGGCGGGCGAGGTGGGCGAAGCCGCAATGGGGGCCTCGGGTAGCAGCGCGGTCATGCGCGCGAGGTCTTCGTGCCGGCCGAGATCGACGAGGGCGTGTTCGATGGCATCGAACCGCCAGCGCGAGGACTCAAACGGCACACGCATGGCGGGTTGGGCGAGGAAGGCGGTGACGGCCTTGTCGAGCAAGGTGGCGGCGTCGGCGTGGCGGCCCTCGACGGTGCGCAGGGTCGCGAGGTTGACGGCGAGCCGCAGCCCCGGGGCGTGGACGAGCGTGGCTTCGCCGCCACGCAGCTTCCACGCAGCTTCGAGGTGCTCGAGCGCGGCACTGGTTTGGCCTTCGAGGCAGTCCAGGTAGGCGAGCGTGAGTCTTCCCTGGCCGCGGTAGAGGGGGTCGGGGGCGGCATCGAGGAGCGGTTGTGCCTTCTCGAGGGCATCGCGGGCTTCGGCGAAGCGCCCACAGCACATGTGGGCGATGCCGAGGAGGCGCCCGAAGCGGCCCTTGTCGGCGCGTTTGGCGGCGGCGTGGGCTTCGCGAGCGACGCGGAGCACGAGGGTCTGGCGCGGCGAGGGCCAGACGGCGTGGCCGGGCTCAGCGCCGATGACGCCGCTGCAGAGTTTCACGATGAGCGCTTCGGCGGCGTCGAGGGTGCGGGCGTGCTGAGTACCGTCGGCGGCTTTGGCGGCTTCGTACGCGACGAGCTCGTTGGCGAGGGTCGCGACGCGCGCCTTGAGGACTTCGAACTCCATGCCGGCGAGGACGGCGGCATGCGGCTCGATGTGCTTCATCCACGCGTCGTAGTCGCCGACATCGGTGATCTGTACGGCGAGCAGGAAGCGCGCTTGCTGGCCATGGGGCCGGGCGTCGGTGGCGCCGGCCGCGTCATACCAGGCGATGGCGCGGTCGATGAGTTCGCGAGCTCGAGCGCTGCGCGCCTCCAGGCCAAACAGAAGCGCGGCGGTCGTGCGGGCGGCGCGCGCGCGGTCGAGCAGGGGGGCGTCGGTCTCTTCGAGATGGGCGAGATGGGCTTCGGCGTAGGGCACGAGGTCGTAGCGGAGCGGTGCGAGGCCGAAGAAGCCGAGGAGATCGGCAGAGCCGGCGTTGGTGACGCCGTCGCCGGCGGCGGCGTGGAGTACGGCGCCGGTGTAGGGCGAGGCGGCGGCGGCTTGGGGGGAGCCGAGCGCAGCCATGGTGTGCGTGGCCCAGGTGTGGGCCTGCGGCCAGACGCCGAAGCTGCTGTAGATGAGCGTGAGCATGGCGGCGGCGTGCGCGCGGTCGGCTGGCTGCGCGTCGGGCTGTGCGGCGAGGAGTTCGTGCGCGCGGGTGTAGAGGCGCAGCACAAGGCCTTCTTCTTGGCGGGGCACTTGCGTGGCGCGGTCGAGCGCGGTCGATGCACCGGGCACGGCGCGGGCGAGTTGCGTGTCGGCGAGGAGGAGGAAGGCGCTGCCGAGGGCGGGGTGGCGGGGGCCGAGGGCGCGGCGTTTGGCGTCGAGGGCTTCGAGTGCTTTGGTTTCGGCGGCGGGCACTTCGCCGCGGTCGAGGAGCGAGCGTGCGGCGGACTGCAGGGCGTCGGCGCGTGCGACTTCGGTGCGTGCGCGCGGCGGGACGTCGGCGTCGTCGGGCGCGGCGTTCGCGACGGTGGCGAGGGCGGCGCAGAGGCACAGGCAGGCGAGGCGCGGCAGGGGGCGCATGGGGTGGTTGTGCCTTGGGAGCCTGCCGGGGGCAAGGTCGGAGGGCGAGGGGAGGCTCCGCGGCCACCTGAGTCCATCGCGGGCGATGCCGGCTTCTTCCCGCGGAGGGCATTCGGTAGAGGCATGCGCTACTCTCCGGCGATGCGGGCGCACGAGGTGAATTGGTCGGAGATCGAGGAGGGCGTCGCGCTGCTTGCGCGCCTCCCTCGGGAGGCCTCCCGGGCGTTGTTGGGGCTCAGGGAGAGCGCGGCGCTGAGCGCCGAGGTCCTCGGTGCTGGGGCTGCGGAGTTTGTCCATGCCGGCTTGCTCGTGCGGTCTGGTAATGGCGAGAAACTGCGGAGAACGATTGCGGCGCGACCGTTGTTCGTGTTCGCCCGCGCGGCGGGGCGGTGCGATGTCCTGCGCGACGGCGATGCGCGCACCGTGCGGCGCTACGTCCAATCCGAGTTGGAGGTCGCCGAGCGGGGCTCCATCCTCTTTACCGAGGTGCTGCCCTACGGTGACGTGGCCTCCCGCCTGGCCGCGCATGTGAGCGAGGGCTCCTGGCACACGACGCTGCTTGATCCGCAGTCACTCGCGGCCATCCAGCGTGCCCACCGGGATCACGACCTCCCGGGGTTGGGCATGTCCGCGGCCGTGCACGAGAGCCTGCAGCGATGGCTGGCCGTCGCGATGAAGCACGACGGGCCGCTGCCCGCTCGGGACCTTGTCGCGCTCGTCCGACCCGCCACAACTGCGCACGTCGACGTCGTCCTGCGGGCGGCGCTGCGGTTCCTGCTCGTGTTTCCGACGCTGGACGAGGGCAGTGGACAGATCTTGTTGGGCCCGCACCCCCGTGCGCGGACCTGGGCCGAGTCGGGGAGCAAGGACGCTCTCCAGGTGGAGCCGCCGGAGACCCTGCCGCAAGAACTGCCGGCTGTGCCCGCGCATTTGCCCGCCGATGTGGCCGAGGTCCTGCTGCTTGGCGGGGCTACGCATGTGCGCGTGCGCGCCGACCACCACCTTTATCAGAAGGATGCCGCCGCCCTCGCCGCCGCCCTGGGCCGGATCCACGTGCCCAGCGTGCCCTTTGCCCCATCCGACCCGGACGATCGCTTGGGTGCCGCGATCCGGCTCGCGCAGGCGGCACGGTTCATTGGCGTGGCCAGGGACGGAGGATCGGGTCGGCGCATGGTCGTGCGCGAAGCAGGCCGTACATGGCTCGCGCTCGGTCCGTCGGAGCGCTTCGACGCACTCCTCGCGGTCGCGGGTCCGCGGGTGTCGTTCGCGGAGCGGTATGGGCGCAGGCTGCGAGGTTACGACCCGCATGAGGGGGCCGATGCGTGGGACACGGTCCTCGCGCCTTGCGACCCCTACCTGGCCTTTGGCGCCGATCTCGCGCCGCTGCAGGACGCGGTCCTGGGCGTGCTCCGTCGTCTGCCGACCCAGGGCGCGGTGCGCGTTGAGGCGTTGCTCGAGTACGCCGCGCGAGCCGAGAATCCGTTGCTGAACGCGATGGATCTCGCGCCACCCCACCACCGCGTGCACCTGAATCCGGCCGCGCTGCGGCATGCTTGGAGGGCGACGATGGCGCGAGCGTTGGGCGCGCACCTCTTCCGCTGGGGCGGGTTGCGCGTGGGTTGGGTCGCGAAGGGCGGAGGCGCTGCGAGCTCGGAGGAGGAACTCGCGGTGGGACTGACGGAACTCGGCGCGTACGTACTCGGGCTGATCCAGACGCTGCCCGTGCACGACGACAAGCACGCCCGAATCGTCGTGCAGCCGACGTTCGACGTCGTGTTCATGGATCCAGCGCCTGCGGCGGAGGCCGAGCTCTCGGTCTTCTGCGAGCGAACGGGAGCCCACGTGGGCGCCGTGTTCAAGATCACGCGCACCTCGATCCAGCGCGCCGCAGCCTCGGGCGTCGCGCGCGAGACGATTCTTGAGGCCCTGGAGCGTGTGGCGACGGGGGCCTTACCGGAGAATGTGCGGCGAGAGATCGAGGGTTGGCACGCGCGCCACGCCGTGCTGGCGTTGGAGCGACCCTACATCCTGCGCTGCGGAGATCGTGAGACAGCCGACCGTGTCATGGCGATCTCGCGGGGGAGCATGGAGCGGATAGGCGACGCCATCCTGCTGCTCGCCCCGGGCACGCGCCCGGCGGCGCTGGCGAAGCTTCTCGAGAAGCACGGGTTCACGTTGGATGCCGCCGGGGTCCAGCCGCCGCCGGGCCGCCGCCGCCGCGGTCGGCGTTCGTAGCCTCGGGGGCGCCAGCTCCGGTGGACCGCCTGCGCGGGACGTGCGAGGGCGGGGGAGGAGCCCGCATGGCCACGCCCGAGCGCCCCGGAGCTGAACCGCCGTCAGAGCCGTTCTGCGTGGTCGCGGTGGACTATCTGGCCTTCAGCGAGCGCATGCACACGCGGGCGACGCACCGCACGCGGCGGAGTCTGGTGGCGGGCAAGTTGGTGCCATTCTTCGGCGCGCGACCGCTAGTGCAAATCGGCCCGCGTGATGTGGAGGCGCTGCTCGCGTCGCAGGCCCGAGTCGGGCCCGCCACGCGCAACCGCGTGCTCGGCGCGTTGTCGGCCCTCTTGGAATGGGGGGTGCGCACGGGCCGGGTGCGCGTGAACGTGGCGCGGGGCTTTCCGCGCGCGCGCGAGGCGGTCGTGGCGCTGCCGCTGATGAGCCTCGCGGATCAGGAGCGGTTCCTAGCGGCGGTCTCGGCCGAGCGACGGCTGCTGTTCGTGATGGCGCTGGACACGGGTGCCCGGCTGGGGGAGTTGCTGAGGCTGGCGTGGTCCGATGTGGATCTTGCGCGGGGGGTCGTGCAGATCCGGCGGTCCAAGGCCGGGCGTCCGCGCATGGTGCGGCTCTCGCAGCGGTTGACGACCAGCCTGAGGGAGGCGCGGGGTGCGGACGGTCTCGTGTTTTCCGGGGCGGTCGGCGCGGATGGTGCGCTGCGGTGGTCGTGGCGGCGCTGCTTCAAGCGGGCCGCGGCGGTGGTGGGGCGACCGGAGTTGCGCGTCCATGACCTGCGCCACTTGGCGGCGATCAACCTGGTACGCGCGGGGGTAGACCTGCCGACGGTGCAGGCGCACCTGGGCCATCGGCACCTGGTTTCGACGCTGCGCTACGCCGCCTACGCCGACGAGACGGCGAGCGGCCGCGCGGCGGCTGCCCTGGACCGGCTCCATGGGGAGGCGCGGCCGCGGATTCACTGACGAGCGAGGGGCTGGGGTGCTCGGCCGGGATGTGTGGCGGGTTGGCCAGCGGGCTCGGGGCCAAGGCCTGGGGTGGCGGGCCTTGCCCCGGGTGGGCGGCGCGCCTAGGCTCCTTGCCGGTCCTCGAATGGGAGAGGATGGCGGGCTGGTGCCCCCCTCGGTCTTCAAAACCGCTGTGTCCCTGGGCAACCTTGGATAGGAGGGTTCGATTCCCTTGCTCTCCCGCCACTAGTTCTTGGGCTTTGCGGCGAGTGACCGTCGTGAGGCCGTGAGCGGCTGACGACCGCTCACGGGCCACTGCCCACTAGATTGCGCACTACCCAGGTCGGGTCTTGAGCGCGGCGATGCGTTCGCGCACCTAATCGGAGTCGGAGTGCAGGTCGAGGAGCCCGTCGAGGGCCTTGACGGCTGCCCGCCCAGCCTCGGGTGCGAAGTGAGCATAGCGCATGGTGACGGTGACGGTCGAGTGGCCCAGGATCTTGGCGACGTCGAAGATGGGCACGCCAGCGGCCACCATCAGGGATGCTGCCGTGTGTCGAAGGACATGCGTGGTCACCTTGGGTTTCTTGTCTTCGGGGATCTCCGCGCAGGCCTGAGCGGCCTTGCCCAGATCGAGTCTCAACTTGTACGTCGTGTAATCCGAGCCGTCCTTCTCAGCGGTGCTCCGTCTCACAGCATTCCTACGATCCGGTACGAGTACTCGTCACAGCATTCCTACGATCCGGTACGAGTACTCGTCACCCCAGGCGCTCGTCTCTCGTGCTCGGCCGGATCACGCCGGCGTCCCGTCGAGCCGGCGGGCCAGCCCCGCTGGCGGGCATGGGGCCAGCATCCGCGCCTGCCGAGGTCCGTGCATGAACCCGGCGGGGGCCGAGGGATCGGGCGCCGTCGGCTGTCGAGTTCTCGCCAAGGAACGTCCGAAGGCTGTGACCCGGAGCAGCGCGATGGCGCTGGTCAGATCCGATCGCTCTGGACTCACGGCCTGCGGCCTTGGCTCGGGCTCGTGATGCCTGCCCCCCTGCGGCGGCGCCGGCAGGCGGGTCAGCGGCCGAAGGATGCGGATGCGGCGCTGCTTGATTCGATGATCAATCCTGACCTCGCGGATCGGGCGCAGGTGCGCGAGCGGTACGCGGACCTGCATGCGAGCCTGTGGAGTCGCTCGTGGTCCTCGTCCCCGGATCAGCACGTGGGGCTCTTGACGGGCCCGATGCTGCCCAATGCGCTGGAGCGCTACGGACGGGCAGCCGCGTTCGCGGGCGTCGAGATGAGCTCTCCGCTTCTGGACCGGCGCTTGATCGAGTTCTGTCTCGCGCTGCCCGCCCGTCAACGCGGCTTGCACGGCTATGGCAAGAGCATCCTGCGCCGCTCCATGCGCGGTCTCGCGCCGGACCTCACGGTGGAGCGACGCGATTTCTCAGACCTCGGTGCTGCGGTAACCGTGCAGTTCACGAAGCTTCTCTTCGAGGAGCTCGAAGAGACCCTCCGTGGCGCCAAGGGCGCGCTCGAGGGCTACGTCCGCTACGAACTCATCGCCGACGCGCTCGAACGGTTCCCTCGCGGGCAAGACGCCGCCTCGGCGTTCCGCCTTTGGAAGGCCTTTACACTCGCCTCCTGGCTTCGGCGCAACGCCTGACGAGGGTGCTGACGAGGGTCCTGACGTGGGGCCGGCCCGTGCCTTGCGTGGTTGCGGCCCGCGCTCCGTCCCCGTGCGATACGGGCCCGTACAGGGCCTCCGTGGTACAGCAGGCGGCATGCCGAGCGCGCAACACCTGGATGAGCTTGAAGCCAAGAGCATCCACATCCTTCGGGAGGCGTACGCGAACTTCAAGCAACTCGGCATGCTGTGGTCCATCGGCAAGGACAGCACCGTGCTGCTCTGGCTCGCGCGCCGCGCCTTCTTCGGGCACGTCCCGTTCCCCCTCGTCCATGTGGACACCAGCTTCAAGATCCCCGAGATGATCGAGTACCGGGACCGCCTCGCTCTCAAGTGGGGCCTGACCATGATCTATGGGCAGAACGAGGCAGCGCTGGCCGCAGGGCAAAGCTATCCCGCCGGCACGGTGGACCGCCTCACCTGCTGTGGCTTGCTCAAGTCCGCCGCGCTGCGCGACACACTGTCGGGGCGCGGCAAGCGCTACCGCCTCAACCACGACTCAGGCGCCTACGAGGTCGATCAGTCCACCGAGGCCTACACGGGGGTCATCGTCGGCGTGCGCGCAGACGAAGAGGGTTCACGCTCCAAGGAACGCTACTTCTCACCCCGCGACCGTGAGAGCCAGTGGGCGCTGGCCGATCAACCACCGGAGTTCTGGAGTCAGTACAAGACCGACTTCAAGCCGGGCACGCACGTGCGCATCCACCCCCTGCTCGACTGGACCGAGGTCGACATCTGGGCCTACATCAAGCGCCATGACATCCCGACGGTGTCGCTCTACTTCGATCAGGGCGAAGGCACGCGCTACCGCAGCCTCGGCTGCTATCCCTGCACGGAGCCCGTGTCCTCCACTGCGCGCAATGTCGACGAGATCATCGCGGAGCTCACCACTGGGAAGTTCGCCAACATTGCAGAACGCGGGGGGCGTGCCCAGGACCAGGCGGACGGCGGCGGGCTCGAGACCCTCCGCCGCGACGGGTACATGTAATGCACATCGTCTTCGTAGGCCATGTGGATCACGGCAAGAGCACGGTCATCGGACGCCTGCTGGCCGAGACGGGCTCGCTGCCCGAGAGCAAGTTGGCTCAGGTTCGGGCTACCTGCGAGCGCATGTCGAAGCCGTTCGAGTACGCCTTCCTGCTCGATGCCCTGAAGGACGAGCAGGCCCAGGGGATCACGATCGACGCCGCACGCGTGTTCTTTGAGAGCGCGAAGAGGCCGTACCTGATCATCGACGCGCCTGGCCACATCGAGTTCTTGAAGAACATGGTCACGGGTGCCTCCCATGCGGAGGCCGCCGTGCTGGTCATCGATGCCAAGGAGGGCATCCAGGAGAACTCGCGCCGTCACGGCTACATGCTCGCCGCCCTCGGCATCAAGCAGATCGGCGTGCTCGTCAACAAAATGGACTTGGTCGGCTACGACCAGAGCGCGTTCGAGACCATCGAGCGGGACTACACGGCCTTCCTGAAGCAGCTTGGCGTCGTCCCCGCCGTGTTCATCCCGGTCTCCGCCATGCAGGGCGACAACATCGCGACCCGGGCAGCCGAGCGCATGCCCTGGTACCAGGGGCCGAGCGTGCTCGAGGCGCTGGACGGCTTCGAGGAAGCTCCCGCACCCGAGGATCAGCCGTTTCGCATGCCCGTCCAGGACGTCTACAAGTTCACGCGCGGCGGCGACGCGCGTCGCATCGTCGCAGGCACGGTCGAGAGCGGCGCCCTCTCTGTGGGCGACGAGGTCGTCTTCTACCCCAGTGGCAAGCGCAGTCGTGTGCGTACGATCGAGGCCTTTGCACAGCCGTCGACGGAGTTCACCTCGGTCGGGGAGGCGACGGGGTTCACGCTCGACGAGCAACTCTACGTCACCCGTGGCGAGCTGGCCGTCCGGGCTGACCAGCCCCGGCCCGAGGTCAGCACGCGCCTGCGTGTCAGCATCTTCTGGCTTGGCGCGGAGCCGCTCGCCGAGCACAAGGACTACGTGATCAAGCTCGGCACGGCCCGCGTGCCGATGCGCGTCGAGTCCATCGAGCACGTGATCGATGCCTCCACCCTGGCGAAGCGCGAAGACAAGACCAGCGTTCAACGCCACGATGTGGCGGAGTGCGTCTTGCGGCTACGACGACCGCTGGCCTGCGATCCCGGCGCTGCCATCGAAGGCACGGGGCGTTTCGTCATCGTCGACGACTACGACATTCGCGGCGGCGGCATCGTGATCGAGGCGCAAGCCGACGCGCAGCACGAACTGCGCGAGAAGGTGTTCCTGCGGAACAACCGCTGGGAGAAGAGCCTCGTGGATTCGGCCCAGCGGGCAGAGCGCTACAACCAGCGCTCGACGCTGGTTCTCGTGACCGGGCCGCGCGAGGGCCGCCGCAAGGAGGTCGCCAAGGCCTTGGAGCGGCGTCTCTTTGATGAGGGCAAGCTGGTCTATTACCTCGGCTTCGGCTCGGTGCTCTACGGGGTCCAGGGCGAGCACGGGGACAGCTCCGAGGCGAGCCACGATGATCTCATGCACCGACTGGGCGAGGTCGCCCACATCATCCTGGACGCGGGCATCATCCTGATCGTCACGGCTCAGGAGCTCGCGCCGCGCGACATTGCCATCTTCCGGGCCGTCGTTCAGACGGACCGCATCGAGACCGTCTGGGTGGGGGACCGCACGGCCATGCAGATCAGCCCCGATCTTGAGATCGACGACCACGCCGACGACGAGGCGGTGCAGATGATCCGGCAGAGGCTCCAAGAGTGCGGCGCGATCTTCCGCGCTTGGTAGGGTCTGCGGCGGAGGGCCGTCCTCCGCTTCAGGGAGACCCTCGTTCGATGGGAGCCGACACGCAGCCGCCCAGCGCCGCGCCGCGGGATCTGTACGCCGGGCCGAGCGAAGCGGAGGCGCTGAAGCAGGAGGCCACGAGCCTGCCGTCCTTTGATCTTGCGCCGCACCAGGTCTCCGATCTGGAGTTGCTGCTCAATGGGGGGTACTCCCCCTTGCTCGGGTTCCAAGGGCCGGCGGAGGTCGCGTCGGTACTCGAGCGCATGCGCCTCCCCTCGGGTGCGCTCTGGCCGCTGCCCGTGACGCTCGACGTGACGGAGGCTTTCGCGAGCACTCTGGGCTCTGGTGACCGGATCGCCCTGCGGGATCCAGAGGGGATCCTCCTCGCCGTAATGGACGTCGAGGCCATGGGGAGCCCGGACCTCCCGGCGCAGCTGCAGGCACTGTTCGGTACGACGGACGAGACACATCCGGGCGTGCGGGCCTATCGCCAGGATCGAGGCCCTGTACGCCTCGGAGGCCCCGTCCGCGGCGTCGAGGCGCCGACCCATCATGACTTCGTGTCGCGGCGGCACTCGCCGGCCAAGCTCCGTGAGCGGTTCGAGACGCTCGGGTGGCGCCGCATTGTGGCGTTCCAACCCTACGAACCCGTTCACCGTGCTGAGTTCGAGTCCGTTCTCCGCGCCGCGACGAAGCACGCTGCGCTGCTCTTGCTGCATCCCTTGGTGGGAAGCACAACCTCCGCGGACCTCGGTCACGTTGCGCGCGTGCGCTGCTATGAGCACCTCCTGACCCACGCCCCCGAGGCGAGCGTCGAACTGAATCTTCTTGACCTGGCCCCGCGGCAAGGCGGACCCCGGGAGGCGCTTTGGCACGCGCTCATCCACAAGAACCACGGCTGCACACACATCCTCGTCGGCCAGGATTCGACGGTCGCCGCTCGGGAGCTCCTTGAAGAGCACGCCGTGGAACTCGGCATCGGGGTCGTACGGCCCGAGGAACTCGTCTACCGCGAGGAGCGAGACCAGTACGTGCCTGCCAACGAGGCCACGGAAGCACGCCCGGCGCTTGCGACTTCGGAGAGCGAAGCTCTTCGTCGGTTGGCCTCCGGCGAGGAGGTCCCCCCGTGGTTCTCCTACCCGGAGATCGTCGCGGAGCTGCAGGCCTCCTCGCCGCCCCGCGAACGACAGGGGTTCACCGTCTTCTTCACCGGCCTCTCGGGTTCCGGCAAGTCGACCATCGCCAACGCCCTACGGGCAAAGCTCCTGGCGCGGGGCGGCCGGCATGTGACGCTGCTCGATGGGGACCTGGTCCGCAAGAACCTCTCAAGCGAGCTGGGCTTCTCGAAGGCGCACCGCGACCTCAACATCCGCCGCATCGGCTGGGTCGCGTCTGAGATCACGCGCCACGGCGGCATCGCGATCTGCGCGCCGATCGCTCCCTACGCGGCGACCCGGCGCGACGTCCGCGGCATGATCGAGCCGCTGGGGGGCTTCCTGGAGGTTCACGTGGCCACGCCACTCGCCGTCTGCGAAGCGCGCGATCGCAAGGGGCTTTACGCGCAGGCGAGGGCCGGCTTGATCAAGGAGTTCACCGGCATCAGCGATCCGTACGAAGAGCCGCAGACGCCTGAACTGCGCATCGACACGCAGGACGTCTCGGCGGAACGCGCCGCGGAGAAGATCCTGGCTGAACTCGCGGCGCTGGGCTTCCTTCGGCCGGGGTAGCCGTCGCTAGCCAGCGAAGACGGTCTGCTGGCGGGGCGCCTGACTAGAACCGGTACGTCAGGTGCCACGAGACCGTGGGTACCCACGCCATGTTGTCTGCATCGTCGACGTCCCAGCCGCCGAAGAGGGCGATCTCGGGACCCGTGCTCCACTTACGACTGAGGTCGTAGTCGAGTCCCAGACCGACGTACGCACCGACGTAGTCCCCGGCGCCATCGACGTCCGCGAGGTCCAGCAGGTCCGGCCGGCCGGTGGCCTGCATCCAGCCGAAGCCGAGACGCACGGTCGGGTGCAGCCGGTCGCAGCACGCGAACCGATCGAAGCGAGCGCGCAGACCCAGCTGGAACGCGAGCAGCTTCCCTCTAAATTTATCGTCGCCCCCGTCGAGGTCGTCCGACAGGTCCATCCACATGTACCGGCCGTTGACCGACAACGTAGCGTTGCGGATGCGGCCGATGTTGAGTCCGACGTCGGCGATCCCTCCGTAGCCAGGGCCTACGGCGAACCCGAGGCCTGCGTAGCCGCGCTCGCGGCAGGGATCGCAGGGGTCGGGGCACGGGCTCGGGGCGCAGCGGCTGAGCCGCGGGCCGTTCGCCGGTGCCGGCGCGACGGTGACGCAGCGCGGCGGGCAGATCGGCCGCGGTGCGCAGGGCGGGAACTCCACCACCTCGGCAGCGGGCGCATCCGCGCCCGGCTTGTCCGCCGCGGGGGCGACCTCCATGGCGGGAGCTTCTTTGGAGGGAGCTTCGTCTGCCGGATCGTCCTCGCCCGCAGCCAGGAGGGCCGGAGCGGTACCGAGCTCGTAGTCCGTGTAACTGGACTCATCCCAGCCAGCGGCTGCCGCGAGCTCAGGACCCTCGGCGCTGATCACGCGGGGGCTCGTGCACCCGGCCAAGACAATGAACGATGCAATCAGGGCGATGCCGTTGCGTCCCATAAAACCTCCGGGGCCTCGATCTCACGAAGCCCCCGCAGTATCCCCCTTTGGGCCTAAGGCGCAAGGGCGTCCCGGCCGCACGATGTGCGACCTTCAGATAGTTCGGTTCATCTCGTCACCCCCCTGTCACGGTTCCGGCGCTGCGGAGGGGTTGTTCAGGCGTACGCTCGTCGGGTTGTTGGAGGCGAAACAGGCATGGCGGGCACGAGCGCGGGAGACCGGATCCTCCTCCTGGGCCAGGACGAAGCGCGCTACGGCGCCTTCCGCTCCGAGACCCTCGACGGGGGCCGCGTCGCTTGCTGCCTTAGTGTGGGCGCCGATCCCGAGACCCCCGCGGGGGCCTTCAAGGGCAACCCCGACGTGCCCAACGAAGACGCGCTCCTTGTCATCGCCCACGAGGACCGCGTGCTTCTGGCCGTTGCGGATGGGCACTACGGCACCTACGCGAGCCACACCCTCCTGCAGCGGCTCCAAGACACGGTCGAAGCCCCGCCCGCAAGCCCCGCAGCCCTGGCGCGCCTCCTGCGTGAGGTCGCCCGGCCCGAGCCCGGCGCCCCCCCGCGCGCCGCGACGACCTTGCTCGCGGTCGTCATCCGCTACGACATACGCGCGGGCTTTGGATACTCGTTCGGCGACTCCACCTGCCTGGTCCTTGGCGGCCCGCGCAGCGGGCAGCCTCTCCACCGGCATACAGATGCCTACGTAACCCCTCAGGTTCGCGAGAGCCTCGCCTCGGAGCGGGCGGCGTTTTTTGAACTCGACCTCCCTGAGGGAGGCCTGCTGGCGGCGTTCACCGATGGCATCGACGAATGCCACTACCGTCAGCCTGCGACTTCGCTCGGCACAGACCAGTTTAACGGCCTCTACGAGCAATCTGGCCCCGACCCGGCGCGCTATGCCGATGCCCTCGCCCAGGCAGCGCTCGATGGTGTTTCTGGCTCTCCGGGCGGCCAAGACAACCTGGCCCTGGTCGTCGTTGGCGGCTGAGCGACTCCCGCCGTACACCCTTCGCCGCTTCGCGTGGGCACGCCAGGGCGGGTTGCGGTAGCATCCCCCCCTCGAAACAGCCTGCATGGATTGCCGCCTGCATGGATTGCCGCTTGTTTCCTTGATACGGGTCGCGTGGTTTGCGCTTCCGTCACTGTGTGGAGGTTCTGTAGATGTCTTCTCCTGGTCCCCAGCCCCGACACACGGCCTTGCTCCGAGCCCGCGCCCCAGGTTTCGATCTCGTCGACTCCGCGCAACATCAAGAAGCTCGAGGACGTCGCCGAAGCGTTCCGAGACGAGTACAAGCCCCTCGCCGACGGCACATTCGTGCTGGACCTCGAGGGCACCGACCCTGGCATCAAGGACGGCGACGAGCGGTCCATGACGCACAGCGTAGATTGGCTCTGGGGCTATGATGAGGCAAAGCTTGAGGAGACCGCATGAGCTCGCACCCCCGCATCTTCTGCCGCTGGCTGGACCCGGACATCCGCACGACCATCGTTGCGCACGTCTGGCATAACCACCTCCCTCCCGGCGTTCAGATTACCTTCCCGGAGTTTGAGGTTACCTCGGAGAGCACCGACGAGGAGCTCCTGGGCCGTGATTGGCTAGAATGGGAAGTGGCCGTAGAGGAGGGCGGTTTCCTGTATCCGGAAGTAAACGACGAGGCGCCGGAAGCATGATCTGCTATGCTGGCGCCTCGACCATGACCAACAACCCACGCTAACTGGAGATCATCTCTATGGCCCTCTACGCGCCCGGATCGCACCCCTGTGCACGGCGCTATCAAGCCAGGACCAGGTCGCCTGCCACCTGGAGGTGCAGCCGGTGCCGAAGGCAAGGAGCCTCGGTCGGGATCTCCCGGAGGTCGTCGAGGCCTTTGTAAACGAAGCATTTGCGAATGTTCGGCAGCACGCCGCGGCCACGACTGTCCATGTCGATGTCGCCCTGCGGACCGGGCGCCTCTGCGTCTCCGTCCGCGATGACGGGTGCGGAATCTGCGCCGCCCGCTTGCAGCGCCGTGCGCCGGGTGGACTCGCGCGTAGCGCGGGGCTGGCCCGAGCAGCCGGCGGCTCCCTTACCGCCGAGGCACGGGCGATCGGCGGCACCGTGTTGAGGCTCAGTCTGCCGCTACCCCATGCGCCTTGATCGGAATGCTCCCTACTCGACTCGGAGCACTTCCGATCGGAACGGGCAATGATCAGAATCCGCACGCCGTAGGCGGCATGCAGGGGGTATACCCATTCAATACCGCGTTCCTCGGCTTCAATGGCGCGTTCCTCGGCCGTGACCTTGCCAGGCCGGTTGCGCCCCCCCCCCCCCCC
>JAQBWE010000308.1 GCA_027625315.1 Planctomycetota bacterium | reverse complement strand
AAGTTGTCGGGCCGGCGCGGTGCGGTCGGTCGCCAGCAGGTCGTCGGCGCGGCGAAAGAGCGCATCGGCCGCCTCGCGGCGTGCACCACCTGCCTCATAGAGCTCGGCCAGCAGCACGCGATCATCCAGCGGGGCGTCGCCGCACTCGATGAACGCCTCAAGCCGCACCGCGGCGTCGGCCGGACGTCCCGAGCGGGTCGCGCCGGAGATGAGGTCGCGCAAGGCGCGGGCAGCGAGTTCGGTGTAGTCCTGCAGCCAGGGCCGGCGGCGGAGGTAGTAGTCGCACGTGCGTGCGGCGGTCGCGAGCTCGCCGCCACGCAGCCGCAGCGCGCGGCACAGCGCCTCGAACACGGCCGGTGCGTTGTGGTCGTCGCTAAGGGCCGCGTACGCGTCAAGTTCGACTGCGGCGGCGGCGATGTCGCCGGACGCTTCGAGGGCGTCGGCGAGGCGGAGCCGTACGTCCGGGCTGGCGTCCCCGCGATCGATACAGCGCTGGAAGATCGACACGGTCGCCGCGGCTTCGCCGCGCGCGAGCAAGTCCTCTGCCCGCCGAATGAGGTCGTCGGTGGGCACGGCGCGGATGCCGCCGTGCTCGTAGAGCGTCGCGGCGACCTGCATCACGTGGTAGAGCGTGACGTGGGCGCTGGCCGCGATCTGCTCCAAGCTGCGCCGGCCGTCGATGAGCGGCAGGATCGTGGCGGCTAGCTCGTCGTCCACGTCGCCCTGATCGGCGAGGTCCACGGCGATGCCAGTGCCTTCGTAGATCTCGCCCGTGCTCGGCACGATGCCCGCGATCGCGTTCCAGTGATCGAGCATGCGGGCCAGGTCGAGCAGGAGGCTCTCGACGGGAATGAGCGGCTTGACCGCATGGCCCTCGGAGCCGTCCGCATAGAGCGCCCGACCCTCAAGGAACTCGAAGCCGGCCACGGCCGTGAGCTGGCACTCGAAGAGCTGCTCCAAGACCGCATCGCGGTGCAGGCCCTGCACGCGCTCAGCGTCGAGGAGCTCGGACTCTTGGAGAACGTGGCCCAGGTTGCGGCCCGATTCGTCGGCCCGCTGGCGGGCGCTGGTCAGCGCCTCCTCGTCTAGGATCTTGTGGAACCGCACCATGCGGGCGATTGACTGGGAGAGGCCTGGATCCCGTTCGAGGAAGGTCAGCCGTCCGGCGTCGAGATAGACCGTCCGCGCCCCACGCTCGCCCTCGAGGAGCAGCGTGCCTTCTTTCTGGTTGAACGCGAGCATCTGCAAGAGCTCGCACAGGTTGAAGGTTTCTAGGGTGCCCTTGATGCTCACGTCTCGCTCCGATGCACCCGCATTGCGGGGCCAGGGGGCCGCGCGTAGACTGGCGCAGCTGGTCCCCAGCGCCCCTCCTATCGGCCCGGTTCGGCCCGCGGGTGTAGGTTCCCCTGCATCGCTGGCAACGCGTCAGGCCCGTGGGAAGGTCCAACCGGACCCCTATCGGCCGCGAGAGCCCTAGTTCATGCGCTTCCCCAACCCCTTCCGCCCCGTGACCGCGCGCGTCGCTTCCGCCCTCTGGGGCTGGTTCGGGCGCCGCCGCCTCCGCCGCGGGGACTCCCGGGGGGCCATTCGCGCGTTTCATCGGGCCCTCCGACACCGCCCGGCGGACTTCCGTGCCCTGATGGCCGTGGCCCAGGCACACCTGGGGGCGCGCGAGCTGGAGGAGGCCCGCCGCTACCTCGCCCAGGCGCGCGAGGCCGACCCGCTCGCCTACGACCTGCGCGCCGCAGGCCTCCTGGCCCGCGTGGGCTACGACCTCGAAGCGGTCTGCCGGCCGCAGATCGCCCCGCGCCCCGCCGCAGTGGCCCAGGGCGCGCGACTGTCGCGCCGCGACGTGCGGCCGTCTGAGCTGCCCTACGGCGACTGCGCGGATGTCGATGAGTACGCCCGATTCCGCGCGATGCCGCCCATCACGCGTGCCGAGATCGAGCACACCGACTGGGACGCGATCATCGGCGATCTGCTCGACGACTAGGCCGCCAGCTGGCCCTGAGAGAGGTCGCGTTGGCGACCGATAGGGCGCACCGGCGCGAACCCGGTACGCTGAACGCTCGTTCCCTGCGTTCGGAAGGACGTGCCCGTGAAGATCTTCGAGCCGCACATTCACCTCTATGCGCGCACCACCGACGACTACGAGCGCCTCGCGCTCTGCGGGGTGCGGGCCGTGGTGGAGCCTTCCTTCTGGCTCGGCCAGCCCCGCTCGACGGTGGGGACGTTCGTGGACTACTGGGCGTCGATCGCGGGTTTCGAGAACCAGCGCGCCGCGAACTACATGATCGACCAGTACCACACGATCAGCGTCAATCCCCGTGAGGCGAACGACGAGGGCCTGGCCATGGAGGCCCTCGCCGCCATGCACCCGTTCCTCGATCACGAGCGCTGCGTGGCGGTGGGCGAGATCGGCTACGACGACATCACCGACGCAGAAGAGCGCCTGCTCATTGCCCAGGTCGCGATCGCCGTCGAGCGCAAGCTCCCGCTGCTGATTCACTCGCCGCACCGCGAGAAGCGCCGGGGCACGGCGCGTAACTTCGACATCCTGCGCGAGATGGGTGTCGATCCCGCGCTTGTGCTCTACGACCACAACACCGAAGAGACGATGGATCTCGCGCGCGACTACGGCTGCTGGGCGGGCATGACCGTGTACCCGTTCACGAAGCTCACCCCGGAGCGGGCTGCGAACCTGCTTGACCTCTATGGCCACGAGCGCTGCATGATCAACAGCAGCGCGGATTGGGGCGTGAGCGACCCGCTGATGGTGCCGCGCACGATCCTGGAGTTGCGCCGCCGCGGCTGGGACGACGAGCGCATCGAGACGCTGGTGTGGAATAACCCGCGCGACTTCTACGCCCAGTCCGGGCGCCTGCAGCCCCCGACGGCCGAGGCTGCGGTCCCGCTCGCGGCGGCCCGGTAGTTCTCCGACTCTGTCGCGTCGCGAACCGAACGGCCTGCCCCCCGTTGCAGCATCCAGAGGGCGTATCGTGGCCCTCGTGGAGGTCTTGCGATGCGTCGATGGTCCGTGTTCGTGCTGCTGGCTGCCCTTGCATTCCTGCCGGAGTCCCGGGCCGATGAAGGCCAGGACGCGGCCCCGGCGGGGTCCGCCGCTGAAGTGGCGCTCTCGACCCTGAAGCTGCGTATCGAAGCGCG
>JAQBWE010000307.1 GCA_027625315.1 Planctomycetota bacterium | reverse complement strand
CCGATCCGCGCATCGCGCGTGCGCAGGCGACCGGTCCCGAGCGGGCCACGGAGGAGCCGGAGGCGTCAGAGGGCGAGCGCTCCGGGTCGACCGCCGGCCGTGGCGCGTCGCGCGGCAGCAATCGCAATCCGACGGACTCGGAGTGGAGCGGCAAGGACCGTGTCGCCGCCGAAGACGACGAGGACATCGAAGACGACGAGACGATCGAGGACGAGGACGTGGACAGCGAGGCGCGCGGTGGCGTGCAGCCGCACCTGCGCGACCGCAAGCCGCCGGTCAGTCGTGACTTGACGATCGGCTTCGGCAACCAGCCCAATCCCGATGCGAGCGGACGAGGCGGACCCTCGCAGCCGAAGAAGTCGCGCGGCACCGCGTCGCTCGTACTCGGCGTCCCGATTCCGGACCGCATCAAGGGGCAGCCCAACCCCGGGCGCACCAAAGTGACCCAGGAACGCGTGGATCCGCGGCTCGAGCCGGCGCCCCCGGGCCTGGCCGAGGCACGTACGCCGCGCGCCGAGCCCTCAGGGCCGCTGGCGCGACCCGAACTCGAACCGTGGATGCGTGCGCTGCTGCGCGCGTGGATGCGCGGTTTGCGCGAACAGGAGCAGACAGCACGATGAACCACGACGCGAGCACCGCACGACAGGCCGCGGAGAACTTCCGGGCCGCCCACACCCGCATCCGGGATCAAGTGGGTCGCATGATGGTGGGTCAGCGCGACGTCATTGACGGCGTGCTGGCTGCCCTCTTTGCAGGCGGCCACGTACTGCTGGAGGGGGTGCCGGGTCTGGGTAAGACGCTGCTCATCTCCTCCCTCGGTCGCGCCGTCGCGCTGCCCTTCTCCCGCATCCAGTTCACGCCGGACATGATGCCGGCCGACATCATCGGCACGCAGGTGCTCGTCGAGCGCGAGGGCGGGGGTCACGAGGTGCGGTTCCAGGAGGGACCGCTCGTTGCGAACCTCGTGTTGGCCGACGAGATCAATCGCGCAACGCCCAAGACGCAGTCGGCGCTCTTGCAGGCGATGCAGGAGCGGCAGATCTCGGTGGGGCGGCGGACGATCGAGCTGGCTGAGCCGTACTGTGTGATGGCCACGCAGAACCCGGTCGAGCAAGAAGGCACGTATCCGCTGCCCGAGGCGCAGCTTGACCGGTTCCTGTTGAAGCTGATCGTCGGCTATCCGCAGGAATCGGAGTACGCCGCGATCCTCGATCGAACCGTCGGGGATGAGTCCATCGCCATCGAGCCCGTGTCAAGCGGCGAGGAGATCCTCGCGCTGCGCCACGTCGTGCGCCAAGTACCCGTGCCGAGTCACGTGCAGCAGTACGCCGTGCAGCTCGTCATGGGGACCCAGCCCGGAAGCGCCTACGCACCCGCGGTCGTGAATGAGTGCGTCGCCCTGGGAGCGAGTCCCCGCGGCGCCCAGGCGCTGCTGCTGAGTGCCAAGGTGGGCGCGCTGCTCGCCGGCCGCTTCGCAGTGAGCAGCGAGGATGTGCGTGCGACCGCGCTCGCCGCCTTGCGCCACCGCGTGATGGTCGGATTCCAGGGCCAGTCCGACGGCGTGTCGCCCGACGACGTCGTGCGCGCCGTGCTCGCCCATGTGAAGCCGGCCACTGAGGCCGCCGTCTCCTGATGGCAGCAGGGCGAATCCCTACCGCAGAGCTGTTCGATGCCGAGTTCCTCGCGGCACTCGGCTCGCTGCGAATTGTGGCCAAGCGCGTGGCGCCGCGTGGACGTCACGCCGAGCACCGCTCGCGCGACCGCGGCGGCGGGCTGGAGTTTCGCGACTACCGTCCCTACGCGGCGGGCGACGACCTGCGCACGATCGACTGGAACATCTACCGGCGCCTCGGCCGGCTGTTTCTGCGCGTGTATGAGGAGAACGAGGATCTGCCGCTCTATCTCCTGCCCGATGTCAGTGAGAGCGCGTGGCTCGAGTCGCCGCCGCGGGCCGTCGCGGGCTTGCGCTGCGCCCTCGCCCTTGCGGCCATCAGTCTGGGGCAGCACGATCGTGTGGGCGTGTTCCCGTTCGCGGAGGATCTGCGCGTGCACGTGCGGCCGAGTGCGGGCAAGCGTCGCTTGTTTGCGCTCGCCGAAGCTCTCACGCGCCTCGAGCCCGGTGGTCGCACGCAGTTCGCGCGCTCCCTGCAGACGTTCGCGAGCTTGAAGTTGCGGGCGGGCTTGGTGGTCGTCATCTCGGACTTCTTCGATCCGGCCGGGCTCGAGGCAGTCAGCACGGCACTGCGCACGCTTCGCCACCGCCTGCTGCTCGTGCAACTCGTTCGCGCCACGGATGCTCGGCCGGACGTGACGGGCGACGTGCGTGTCATCGACTGCGAGAGCGGCGCCGGCGAGGAGATCTCGGTCACGCCCGCCGTCCTCGCCGGCTACCGCCGGGCGCACGACGAATTCCAGGCAGGGCTCGCCGCGTTCGCTCGCGACCGTGGCGCCGGCCTGCTGCGTCTCGACGTGGAGCAGCCGGTGCTGGCGCAGCTGGCCGCACTGTTTGAGGGAGGGCGACTCGCCGTATGAGCTTCGCTCTGGCCCCCTGGCTTGTCGGCGCCGGCCTGCTCGCGCTGGCGGGCGCCCTGTATGCGCTGCAGCGGTTGCGCGTGCGCCATCGTGAGCTGAGGGTGGTGACGACGCTGTTCTGGCGTCAGGCGACGGAGGAGCGGCGCGCGCGCGTGCTCTTTTGGCGCTTCCGGCATCTGCCGGCGTACTTGCTTCTGCTCGCGATCGCGTCCGTGCTGTGGCTCGGTGTCGCGGGTCCGCGCGTCGAGCTGGAGGACGCGGACGCCCACGTGCTCTTGCTCGATGCCTCCGCTGCCATGGGCGCAGGCCGTTCGTTCCAAGATGCCGTCGTGCGACTGACCGAGGCCGCGGCCGCGCTGCCCGCCGCGCGCCGCGAAGTGTGGTTTTGCGGCGGACGGGTCGAGACTCTGCTCGCTCCGGGGGAGAGCGCGCTGCTGCTTGCCGACCGCTTGGCGGGCCTGACGCCGGAAGCCGCGCCGTCTGCGCTCGCGCGGGCCGCACGAACCGCGCGCCAGATCCATGGTCCGGACGTCCGGCTGCATGTGTTCGGTGGGGAGGCGGCAGCGTCGGACGGTGCGACCGCCCTCGGCGTGGCTGCCGCGCGCTCCGGACGCTGGGACGCCGTAGACGTGTTCGT
>JAQBWE010000306.1 GCA_027625315.1 Planctomycetota bacterium | reverse complement strand
CATCCTGCTTCCGGACGGGGTTGAGCCAGCCGAGTCGGCTTCTCCACTTCGGAATGAGGTGAGCGGATACCCCTCCGTTCACGTGTCCCGTAGGATGTCGCTCTCGCCGCGGGAGGCCGGACACCATGACAACAAGCGAAGCGACCGCCCGAGGACGCGATTTCTCCGTTGGCTATGAGGGCCCCGTCCGCGCGCCGCACGGAACCAAGCTCTCGACCGCTTCATGGCAACTCGAGGCGCCGCTGCGGATGCTGCTCAACAACCTCGACCCTGAGGTCGCTGAGAACCCGGAGCACCTCGTGGTGTACGGCGGCACGGGTCGGGCGGCTCGGTCGTGGGAAGCGCTGCGCGCCATCGTGCACAGCCTGCGCACGATGAAGCCCGACGAGACGCTCTGCGTCCAGAGCGGCAAGCCCGTCGCCATCTTCAGGACTCACGAGGACGCACCCCGCGTGGTCATCGCGAACAGCCACCTCGTGCCCCACTGGGCGACCCGCGACGAGCACGCGCGCCTCGAGGCGCTCGGACTCACGATGTTCGGCCAGATGACGGCCGGGTCGTGGATCTACATCGGATCCCAAGGCATCGTGCAGGGCACGTACGAGACCTTCGCCGCGTGCGGCCGGACGCACTTCTGCGGGTCCCTGGCGGGCGAGTTGATCGTCTCCGGCGGCCTCGGCGGGATGGGCGGCGCCCAGCCGCTGGCCGCCACCATGGCGGACGCGACGTTCCTCGGCGCGGATGTGGACCCGACGCGCATCGACAAGCGCTTGGAGACCGGCTACCTCGACCAGCGCATCGACGACATGGATGCGGCAATCGACGTCGCGGTCCAGGCAGCCGCGGAGGCGCGCCCGATTTCGATCGGCGTCTGCTGCAACGTGATTGATCTGCTGGCGCGGATGATCGAGCGCAACATCACGCCTAGCGTGCTCACCGACCAGACGAGCGCGCACGACCCGATCGGCGGCTACGTACCCGACGGGCTCACGCTCGAGGCCGCGGCAGACCTGCGGGCGAGTGATCCGAAGGGCTACGAGCGCCGATCTCTGGCCGCGATGGTCAAGCACATCGACCTGATGCTCGAACTCAAGCGCCGCGGCGCGATCACGTTCGACTATGGCAACAACCTGCGAGGCCACGCGCAGGAAGGCGGACACACCCATCCGTTTGACATCGAAGGATTCGTCCCACTCTACATCCGCCCGCTGTTCTGCCTCGGTAAGGGCCCGTTTCGCTGGGCCGCCCTGTCCGGCGATCCGGCCGACATCCACCGGACGGACGAGCTCGTGCTCGAGCTGTTCGGCGATGACGACTACCTCACGAAGTGGATCAAGATGGCGCGCGAGAAGATCCAGTTCCAAGGCCTCCCGTCGCGCATCTGCTGGCTCGGGTACGGCGAGCGCGCCCGCTTCGCGCTGGCGATGAACGAGCTCGTGGCCAAGGGCGAGATTTCGGCGCCCGTAGTCATCGGCCGCGACCACCTCGACTCCGGTTCGGTCGCGAGTCCGAATCGCGAGACGGAGGCCATGGCCGACGGCTCGGACGCCATCGCCGACTGGCCGCTTCTCAACGCCATGCTGAACACGGCCGCAGGCGCCACGTGGGTCTCCCTGCATCACGGCGGCGGAGTCGGCATTGGCATGTCGATTCACGCTGGCATGGTCGTCGTGGCGGACGGCACCGAGGCCGCGGCCCGGCGGATCGAGCGCGTGCTGACGTGCGATCCCGGCATGGGGGTCGTGCGTCACGTGGACGCGGGCTATCCCGCGGCTGCCGGCTTCGCGCGCAACAACGGCATCCGCATTCCCATGCAGGACGGCTAGTTTGAAGTCCGCGGACCTCCTGATTTTGGGCGCGGCGCAAGTCGTCACGCTTGACGGCGGCGGCGAGGCCGCCTGTCGAGGTGCCGACGAGATGAACGCCGTTCACGCGATCGCGGACGGCGCCATCGCCATCCGCCGCGGCAAGGTCGTAGATGTCGGCAGCACGAACGAGATGTTGCACCGCTGGCACGCGCTCCAGCGCATCCACTGCCGCGGTCGCACCGTGCTGCCCGGCTTCGTGGACGCCCACACGCATCCGGTGTTCGCGCGCGGGCGCGAGGATGAGTTTGCGATGCGCTGCCGAGGCGCCGACTACGAGGCGATTCTGGCCGCGGGCGGCGGCATCCACGCGTCGGCCCGCGCGACGCGCGCGGCACGCCAAGGCGACCTCACCCGCCTCGTACGCGAGCGCTTCGACAGCATGCTGCGCCACGGCACCGTCGCGGTGGAGGCCAAGTCGGGCTATGGGCTCTCCACGCGCTCGGAGCTCGCGAGCCTGCGCGCCATTCGCAGCGCCGCCGCGCGCCACCCCATCACGGCCGTGCGTACGTTCCTCGGGGCCCACGTTGTGCCGGAGGAGTACAGCGGCCGTCGCCGCGCGTACGTCGATCTGATCGTGAACGAGATGCTGCCGCGCGTGGCGTCTGGGCGCCTCGCAAAGTTCTGCGACGTGTTCGTGGAGCAGGGCGCGTTCACCGTGCGCGAAGGCGGTCGCATCCTGCGCGCCGCGCACGCCTTAGGCCTCAGGGGCAAGGTGCATGCCGATCAGTTCCGCGACGGTGGCGGCGCGCGCTTGGCGGCGCGCATGCGCGCGGTATCAGTCGAGCATGTCGACGCGACGGACGCGGCTGGCATGCGCGCGCTTGCTCGCGCGCGCGTGGTTCCGGTCCTGCTGCCATCAGCCAGCCTGTTTACCGGACTGACCCACGTCCCGAACGCCCGCGCGTTGATCGAGGCGGGTTGCGCGGTCGCCCTGGCCACCGACTTCAACCCTGGCACCAGCCCGACCGAGAATCTCCAGCTCGTGGCGTCACTAGGCTGCAGCCTGCTGAAGATGACTCCCGAAGAGGTCATCGTCGCCATCACGCGCAACGCGGCCGCGGCCTGCGGGCTGGAAGACTCCCATGGCCGTATCGCGATCGGACGCCCGGCCCATCTCGTGATCATCGACGCGCCGAGCTACGTACACATCCCCTACCGGATGGGCACCAACTTGGTGCACCAGGTCCTGGTGAGCGGTCGCGTCGTGGTCGAGGACGGGCGCCTGAAGGACTGAGCGCGCCGGTAACGCTCACCTCATTCCGAAGTGGAGAAGCCGACTCGGCTGGCTCAACCCCGTCCGGAAGCAGGATGAGGG
>JAQBWE010000032.1 GCA_027625315.1 Planctomycetota bacterium | reverse complement strand
GACCCTGCCTGGACCGACCCTGCCTGGACCGACCCTGCCTGGACCGACCCTGCCTGGACCGACGCTGCCGGCGCGGCGATGCGGGTCGGGAGCGGATCCGGCGCCCCGGTCAGCGCATCGATCGGCTCGGGATCCTCCGCCGGCCAGACGTCCTCCGGTGCGGCCCACTCCGTCTCGCCGAACTCGTTGACCACGGCCGCGAAGCGCGCGGCCTCGGGCGCTTCCTGGACGCGGATCGACGCCGACCGGACGGGGTGGATGCTCGTCGCGCGGGCGATGTCGCCGCGGAACTGCTGCACTGAGCGCTGCCCCCAGAAGCCGTGCACCCACTGCATGTCCGCCGTGACGAACCCGACCAAGGGCATCAGGTCCGCGCCGCGCAGGTTGGCGCGCAGGAGGCGATCCACGTCCCGGACCTCAGGGCGCGTGATGTCGTAGATGTAGCCCACGGCAACGCGGCTGAGCTCACCCGCTGTGGCCGGAGCAATCTGCGTCTTGAACTTGTCGCACAGGCCGCAGCGCGGCTTCGTGGACATGACCAGGATCAACTTGCCGCTCGCCCGCGCTTCGTTCTGGGCGTCGGCCAGGGTCGTGTGCCAGCGGATCGGGCCGCCGGCAGCCGGAGCGGAGCGATAGGACGGCGCTGCGGGTGTCGCCGGGTCAAAGCCCCCGGTCGTGCTGCTGGTCGTGCCGGAGCCGCCGTAGGTGCTGACGGCGCCCGGGGCGGCGGGGCCGCTGCCGGACGAGCAGGCCGTGGCGGCCACGAGCAGGGCAGCCAGGCCGAGGGCCTGAACGATGTGGATTCGCATACGGATCTTCTACCTCCTGGGAGGCGGGCGCCTCCTTGTTCGCGACGAGGGTACTGCCGCTGCGCGGCCCGGCCAACCGGGAGGGGTGCGCCCGAGCTGCGCGCCTTTGCCACTTTGTCAGCCCCCGCCCTCCGGGCCGGCGAGGGGCTGACAACATGGCACCGCGGCTGTTGCCTTGGATCGGTTGGCCTTAACGGAACCTGAATCCTGACAGTGGGTTACGGCGAGTCCGTGCGACCCGGCACACGGTTGGCATGGCCTCCGTCCTGCGCCGACGCCCGCCCACTCGGGCTGGACCTAGGGCGCGCATCCCAGCACGTACGAGGAGATTCCCCATGGGGGCGAAGCAGCTCATCTTCGATCAAGACGCCCGGGCCCGCATCAAGGCCGGCGTCCAGAAGCTCGCCCGGGCCGTGAAGGTCACCTACGGGCCGCGCGGCCGCAACGCGGTCATCGACCGCGGCTGGGGCGCGCCGAACATCACCAAGGACGGCGTCACCGTCGCTGAGGAGGTGTCGCTCAAGGATCCCTACGAGGACATGGGCGCGCAGCTGGTCAAGGAGGCCGCCACCAAGACCTCCGACGTCGCGGGGGACGGCACGACCACCGCCACTGTGCTGGCTGAGGCTATGTTCAACGAGGCCCACAAGTACGTCACGGCAGGCGTCGGGACGTCGGCTCTCGCGCGCGGCATGAAGATCGCGACGCAGGCCGCCGCCGACGCGCTGGCCAAGTTGGCGCGCAAGGTCTCCGCTGACAAGCACCACGTGCAGCAGGTCGCCTCGATCGCCGCCAACGGAGATCTCGAGATCGGCAAGCAGATCGCGGACGCGATGGACAAGGTCGGCAAGGACGGCGTAATCACGATCGAAGAGGGCAAGACCCTCGAGACGACCGTGTCGGTCATCCAGGGCATGCAGTTCGACCGTGGCTTCCTTTCGCCGCACTTCGTGACCAACCCCGATCGCATGGAGGCGGTGCTCGAGCGCCCCTACATCCTGATCTGGGGCGAGAAGATCTCCGCAGCCACCAAGTTGGTTCCGCTGCTCGAGACCGTCTCCAAGACTGGTCGACCGCTCCTCATCATCGCGGAGGACATCGAGGGCGACGCGCTCGCGACCCTCGTGCTCAACAAGTTGCGCGGCATCGTCAACACCGTCGCCGTCAAGGCGCCCGGCTACGGCGATCGCCGCAAGGCCATGCTCGAGGACGTCGCGGTCCTCACCGGCGCTCGTCCCCTCAGCCAGGAGCTCGGCATCGAGCTTGAGACCATCGGCCTTGATGACCTCGGCTCCTGCCGCCGTGTCACCGTGGACGGCGAGTCCACCGTCATCGTCGACGGCGTCGGCAAGCCCGCGGACGTTTCCGCGCGCATGGCACAGATTCGTCGCCAGATCGAGGCCAGTGATTCGGACTACGACCGCGAGAAGCTCCAGGAGCGGCTCGCGAAGCTCTCCGGCGGCGTGGCGCAGATCGAGGTCGGCGCGGCCACCGAGGTCGAGATGAAAGAGAAGAAGGCGCGCGTCGAAGACGCGTTGCATGCGACGCGTGCGGCAGTGGAGGAGGGCATCCTCCCCGGCGGCGGCACGGCGTTCGTGCGCGTGGAGAAGGCGGTCGCTGCGGCCGCTGAGAAGCTCAAGGGCGACGAGGCTCTGGGCGCCCGCGTGGTTCTCGAGGCGCTGCAGGTCCCGCTGCGGACCATCGCCGACAACGCCGGATTCGAGGGCCACGTGGTGCTGCGCAACGTGCGCAAGGCCAGTCAGGCCATGGGCTTCGATGCCGTGTCAGGCGAGATTGTCGACATGTTCGCGGCCGGCATCGTGGACCCGACGAAGGTCGCCCGGGCCGCGTTGCAGAACGCCACCAGCGTGGCGGCACTGCTGATGTCGACCGACACCCTGATCGCAAACCTGCCCGCAGACGACAAGCACGACGACGAGGGCATGGACGCGGACTACTAAGGTCCGCTCCGTTTCCCCGCGCACCCCTTCTTTAGGAGAACATCCCATGGCGATTCGCCCCCTGGACGACCGCATCGTGGTCAAGGCCGTTGAGGCTGAGCAGAAGACAAGCGGCGGTATCCTGCTGCCCGACAGCGCGAAGGAGAAGCCGCAGCGCGGCATCGTCGTCGCGGTCGGCGAGGGCTCGCGCGGCGACGGCGGCGCGCGCATCGCGCTCTCGCTCGAGGTCGGTGACGAGGTCATCTACGGCAAGTACGCCGGCAGCGAGATCAAGTGGAGCGGCGAGGAATACAAGATCCTCCGCGAGAACGAAGTCCTCGCCCGCATCCAGTAGCGAGCCTCGGCGCGGCATCCGCCGCCCGGAGCCTTTCTTTCGTTTCCCGTGTCCGTGCTACCTGAACGAGGAGCCCTCATGGCCAAGCAGTACCTCTTCGCTACCGACGCCCGTCAGCGCATCGCTGCTGGCGTCACGCAGCTCGCCAACGCCGTCCGCGTCACGCTCGGCCCCGCCGGGCGCACCGTGATCTGCCAGAAGTCCTTCGGCGGACCGGTCGTAACGCGTGATGGCGTAACGGTTGCCAAGGAGATCGAGCTCCCCGATCCCTTCGAGAACATGGGCGCGAAGCTCGTGACCGAAGCTGCGTCGAAGACCAACGACGTTGCGGGTGACGGCACGACCAGCGCCACGGTCCTGACGGAGGCCATCCTGAAGGAGGGCCTGAAGGCCGTCGCCGCTGGCGCTCAGCCCGTGGCGCTCAAGCGCGGCATGGACAAGGCCGTCGCTGCCGTGACCGAAGCCATCGCGAAGATGAGCAAGAAGGTCACGAGCCGGGCGCAGAAGGCCGCCGTGGCGACGATCTCCGCCAACCACGACGTTTCGATCGGCGAGCTCCTGGCTGAGGCCGTCGACCGCGTGGGCAAGGACGGCGTGATCACCGTCGAAGAGGGCAAGTCCACCGAGACGCAGCTCGAGTTCGTTGACGGTCTCCAGTTCGACAAGGGCTTCCTCTCGCCGTACTTCATCACCGACACGAAGGAACTGAAGTGCGTGCTCGAGGACGCGCTCGTGCTCCTCTACGAGAAGAAGCTCTCCAACCTCCGCGAGATGATCCCCGTCCTTGAGACGGTGGCGCACTCCGGTCAGCCGCTGCTGATCGTGGCCGAGGACGTCGAGAGCGAGTGCCTCGCCGCGTTGGTCGTCAATCGTCTGCGCGGAGCGCTGCGGGTCTGCGCCGTCAAGGCGCCGGGCTTCGGCGAGCGCCGCAAGGCCATGCTCGAGGACCTCGCGATCCTGACGGGGGGCGTGTTCGTCAGCGAGGATCTCGGCATCAAGCTCGAGAGCGTGGGTATCGCGCATCTCGGAACCGCCAAGAAGGTGATCATCTCGAAGGACGCGACGACCATCAGCGAGGGCGGCGGCAAGAAGAAGGACATCGAGACGCGCATCGACCAGATCCGCACGCAGATCGAGAAGTCCACCTCCGACTACGACACCGAGAAGCTGCAGGAACGGCTGGCCAAGCTCCAGGGCGGCGTCGCCGTGGTGAAGGTGGGCGCGCCCACCGAGCTGGAGCTCAAGGAAAAGAAGTTCCGCGTCGAGGACGCGCTGAACGCGACTCGCGCGGCCGTCGAAGAAGGCATCGTGCCGGGCGGCGGCGTGGCGCTGATCCGTTGCGCCGCGGCGCTTGACGGCCTGCGCGTCAAGGGTGACGACGAGAAGATGGGCGTGGCCATCATCCGCCACGCGCTTGAGGCGCCCCTGCGCCAGATCGCGGCCAACGCCGGCGAAGAGGGCTCGGTCATCGTGGACGAGGTCCGCTCGGCCAAGTCCGACGCGTACGGCTGGGATGCCAAGGAGCGCAAGTTCACGAACATGCTCGACGCCGGCATCATCGATCCGGCCAAGGTCGTGCGGGCGGGGCTGCAGCACGCCGCCTCGATCGCCGGCATGATTCTCACGACAGAGACGCTGATCACCGATCTCAAGGACGAGAAGAAGGCAGCGGACGGCGCCGAGCTCTAAGCCCTAGCCACTCATGAGCCTCGGGCGGGCCAGCGGCCCGCACCCGTTCGTACCGTAGCGGGGCACGGGGGCGTAGGATCGAAGCCGTGCCTGACACCGGGAAACGCGACTACTACGAGATCCTCGGCATTGGTCGCGCCGCCGATGCCACTGAGATCAAGGCGGCGTACCGGCGCCTCGCGCTCAAGCACCACCCCGACAAGAACCCAGGGGACGCTGAGGCCGAGGAACTCTTCAAGGAGGCCTCGGAGGCGTACGACGTGCTCTCCGACGCCGACAAGCGCGCGCGCTACGACCGGCACGGACACGCGGGCGTGGACGGCCAGGTCGGCTTCCAGGACGTCTCCGACATCTTCGGGGCGTTCTCGGATCTGTTCGGCTCGTTCTTCGGGGGCTCTGGCGCGCGTCAGGGGCAGCGGCGCGGCGCGACGCTGCGCGCCGAGGTCGTCGTGCCCTTCGACACCATGGCCGAGGGTGGCCAGCGGACGTTGGCGATCCGTCGTCATGTCGTGTGCGAGACGTGCACGGGCAGTGGTTCGGCCACTGGCAAGGCTCCGGTTGCCTGTGGCACGTGCGGCGGCCACGGGCAGGTCGTGACGGCCTCGGGGTTCTTCTCCGTACAGCGTCCGTGTCCTCGGTGCGCGGGTCAGGGCCAGGTCGTCAGCGATCCCTGCAAGTCGTGCGGCGGCGACGGTCGCACGATCGGCAAGCGCGAGGTCGAGCTGGAGATTCCCCAGGGCATCGTCGACGGCGTCACCCTGCGCGTACCGGGCGAGGGGGAGCCGGCGCCGCGCGGCGGCATCCCCGGCGATTTGCACGTGCGGATCCGCGTCGAGGCGCATCCCGTGTTCCTGCGCTCACCCGAAGACCCGGCGGACCTCTACATCCAGGTGCCGGTTCCGATGTCGACCGCCTTGCTGGGCGGCCAGGTCGAGATCCCTTCTCTCGACGGCACGGTCACCCTGGATGTCGCGGCGGGCACCGAGCCCGGCGACACCATTCGAGTGCGCGGCGGCGGACTGCCGCAGTTTCAAGGCCGAGGTCGCGGGCACCTGTATGTGCGCGTGGCTTACGACGTACCGAAGCGACCGGGGCGCAAGCTGCGCGCTGCCCTCGATGAGTTGCGGACTGCCGAGCAAGGCGAGGCGGGACCCGCGCGCCGACGCTTCGAGGACCAGACTAAAGCGCACCTGCGCGCGCTTGAGAAGCGCAAGAAGAAGAGTTGAGCCATGGCTGACGTACCCCACTCCCCGCCTGACGATTCCACGGACGACGCCCCCGACGCGGCGCCGCTGGCTGAACCGAACCCCGCGCCTGAGACGGCACCGCCCACGCCCGAGGAAGAGATCGCGCGCCTGACCGACAAGATCAAGCGGGTCGAGGCGGAGTTCGTTAACGAGACCCGGCGTATCCGGCGCCAGGCCGAGCAGGATCGCAAGTTCGCCATCGAGCAGGTGGTCGTCGATCTCCTGCCCGTGATCGATGCCCTTGCGGGCGCGCGCGACGGCGTGGGCGAGGGGGAAGCCTCGGCGCCGATCCGCAAGGGGCTCGACCTGGTCGAGCAGCAGTTCGCCGCGATTCTCCAGCGCTATGGCGTGTCGCCGATCGAGGCGCACGGCATGCCGTTCGATCCCGCCCGGCACCAAGCCATCATGATGATTGAGCGCGAGGATGTCGCGCCGCAGAGCGTGTGCGACGTGTTGCGTGTGGGCTACGAGCTCAACGGTCGCGTCGTGCGGCCCGCAGAGGTACTCGTCGCCAAGGCCCCCGCGCCGAAGGCCGCTGAGGACGACGCGTCCCGCGCGGGGCCGGAGGCCTGATGCCCACCTATGACTACGTGTGTGAGGCATGCAACCACGCCTTCGAACACTTCCAGTCCATGACCAGCCGGCGGCTCCGGACCTGTCCGCAGTGCGGCGAGCGCAAGCTCGCGCGCCTCGTCGGGCGCGGCGCCGGCGTCATCTTCAAGGGCTCGGGGTTCTACGAGACGGACTACAAGCGCAGCTCGACGCCCGCGACTGACACCCCGGCTCCGTCCGAGCCTTCGAAGGACTCGACCCCGGCGCCCAGCGCGAAGAAGACCAAGCCAGCGGATGGGGGCTCAACGGGCGGGTCGAAGGAGGACTGATCGATGGAGAGGGCCCAAGCTCGCTGCTCGCTGTGTGGCAAGAACGTCGAGCCGAACGCCCCCTCGCGGCCGTTCTGCTCCGATCGCTGCAAGATGGTGGACCTGGGGCGCTGGTTCCGGGGACAGTACGCCATCCCCGGGGAGCCCGCGATTGCGCTGGACCCTGAGGAGTTCGAGGAGCACCTGCGGCGCCTCGAGGCGCGGCGCGCGGAGGAGCGCGCCGAGAAGGGCGAGCACGACGACGATGCGTGAGATCTGGCATGCCGCGGGCCGCGCCGCCGGAGACGCTGCGAAGCGTCGAGTGGCCCTCGTCGGCGTGCTGATGAGCGCTCCGATGCTGCTCGTCGGGGCCGTCCTGTCGCAACTCAGCTCGGGTCACGGCTTCGCCGGAATCGAGCGTCCCCTCGCGTACATGCTCGCGCCCCTGCGTCGGGCGTACGAAGGCGACGCCGACGTGGCGTTGCTCGGTTACCTGACGCTCCAGGGCGTCCTGCTTGCGATCGTCTGGAGTTTCTACGGTGGCGCGCTGCACCGCCTCGCAGCCGTGGACCTCACACAGGGGCGCCGCGAGGAGACGGACGGCGCCTACGCGTTCGCCGCGCGTCATTGGCGCGGTGTGCTGGGCGCCAAGATCGCTTTGCTTGTCGGCGCCGTGCTGCCGCTCGCGCTAGCCATCGCGCTCGCGAGCCTTGGTCGGATCGACGGCTGGTTCGGCGGGGCGCTACTGGCCGTGGCCATCGTGGCGGCCACCGTGCTCGCCGTCGTGGCCGTCTTCCTGCTCCTCGCGTGGGTGGTGGGCGGCCTGCTGACCACGCCAACCATTGCGTGTGAGGACTCAGGAGCCTTCGACGCGCTGGCCCGCTCGTTCGGCTACGCGGGTTCCGGCCTGCCGCGGCTGACGCTCTGGCGCCTCGCGTTTCTAGGGGGCGTGCTGATCGGCACTACGTGGCGCGCCCTACGGGCGCTGCTCGTGCTCGCCGTGGCCTATGCCTGTGTGCGTCTCGGTGCGGGCGAGGAAGTCTTCGATCGCATCGGGCGCATCCTGGCCGCGTCTGGCCGCCCGCCCGACGCGGAGCGACTTGGGCTGGCGTGGACGGACTACCTGGCTGCTGGCGCCGCGGCCGCGTGCGGCTTTGCGCTCCTGCTCACGTGGGCGGCCGACCTCATCAGCCGCGTGGCCTGCGCGCGCACCGGCCTCTACCTCGCGCTGCGCGCGGCGGTCGATCGCGTGCCGGCGCGCCACCTCGCTGAGCCGCCCGTCGCGCCGGCGTTTGCCGATGCGGAGGCCGCCGGCTTCGAAGAGGTCGCCCGCGTCCAGACGTCATGAGCAGCCCGACCGACATCGTTCGCGTTCCGGTGCTCGAGGTGTTCTCGAGTTTCCAGGGCGAGGGACCCCGCGTCGGCGAGCGGCAGGTGTTCGTGCGGCTCGCCAAGTGCGATCTGCGCTGCGCGTTCTGCGATACCCCCGAGAGCTACCCCACGCCGGACACCGCGCGAATTCAGGTTTCCGCGCCGCATGGCCCCGAGGAGCGTCCGGCCAATCCGATGGCGGTGGACGACATCATCGAGGCCTGCCGCCGGCTCGACGATCCGCCCGGCCTGCACGCGGCCGTGACGATCACCGGCGGCGAGCCGCTGCTGCATCCCCAGGCCCTGTACGCCCTGGCGGTGGGAGCCCGCGCGCTCGGCCTGCGGGTGCACGTGGAGACCGGCGGCCATCGCCCGGGCGCGCTACGCCACGTGCTGGCCGTCGTGGATGAGGTCAGCCCCGACCTCAAGCTCGCCAGCGCCACCGGGCAACGCACGCCCTGGGACGCGCACGCCGAGACCTACGCCATGCTGGAGGATGCCGGCAAGGCGCTCGCCATCAAGGCCGTGATCGGGGCCGACACGCCCGTCGCGGAGGTCGTCGAGGCCGCGCGCTTTGCCGCGGAACATGCGCCGTCGGCGCCGTTCATCCTGCAACCCGCCACGCCCTTCGGCGAGGGGCCCGCACGACCGACGCTAAGTCACTTGTTTCACCTGCATGACGCCGCCGGTCGGTTGCACCACGACGTACGGGTCATTCCTCAGGTGCACGTGTTCCTCGGGATGCGCTAGCCGGCTCGCGAGCCACGCTGCTGACCAGACCTCGCGCGGCGCTGCGAACCTGCGGATCCGACATCCGGTAGACGGCGCGATCAAGCAGGTAGTGCACGAACCCGGTCGTGAGGCCCAGGGCGACAAGCCACGGCACGACGTGCGCCTGCGTGAGCCAGGCCATGAGATCCGGCGCCAGTCGCGCGCCGTAGCTCGGTTCGTCCGCCGCCGCCGCCTCGACTTCCATCAGGGGCAAGAGCACGGCCGAGACCGCGGCGAGTCCCGCGACGACGGCCACAGGTCGCCGATTCACGCGGTGCCAGAACCGATACCAGCGCGATGGACCCGGTGCCGGTTCCGCCCGGGCCACCTCGGCCGCCAAGCCCGTCGCTGCGATCCAGTGCTGCGCCGTCCAGCCCATGATGAATAGCAGCGGCGAGACCTGGAACGCCATCCACACCATGGCGGTGACGCTGGCGAGGTAGAGCGCGCGCGGGACCTGACGCTGGGCGAGGGCCGGCACGATGAGTGCCAGCCCGACCGCCGCGACCAACAGGCTGCCACCCCAGGCCAGCTCGGAAGCGTAGACATCCCACCAGGCGTCGAGCGGCGACGGGTCCCACCACCCGGCGAGCACGGGATCGAGCCACTCGCCCTGGTAGGCCACGCGCCCGGCAATCACCTCCGCGGCGATCACCGCCACGCCGCCGATGCCGAGGGCGAACGCACGATCCACGCGGCGCGCGCCCGGCCCCCGGGCTTGGCCGCCGTAGATCCGGTACAGGCTGAGCACGCCGTAGTGCTGCGAGGCGAAGTGGTAGCTGACGAACACGTAGTCCAGCAGTGCGAGCCAGAACAAGCGCCGCAGGATGGGCACCGGCAGCACGGACTCCGGGAGCAGCACCACGAGGAACACGACGACCGCCACGGCGAGCGGCACAACGACGAACCGTACCGGTTGCGCGCGCAGTAGCGGGCGGTACGCCGTCGTGCAGTACGCGAGGTAACTCGAACCCAGCCGGTGTCCGATCCAGAAGCAGAGCGTGAGCGCTAGGTAGATGCCATCGGCGGGCGAGCTGTACGGGTCGTCGTGCCCGCGCGCGAGGAACCAAAGCAGCGGAGCAAGCCAGAGTCCGCCCAGGAGCCAGAACCCATCCCAGAGTGGGCTGCGCACCCAGCCGGTTTCTGCCGTCCTCGCCATCCGGCGAACTCTACCCGCGCCGTGTGCAAGGTTGGACGTGTCGCTGCGACGACCGTCGGCGGGGGGGTAGAGTGACCGGATGCCCAAGCCCGCGCTCCTCGCTGCACTGCTGGCCGCCCTCGGCGTGGGGTGGCTGATCGGCTCGTTGGCGACCTCCCAGGGGCGCGGCAGCATGCCCGACGACGAGGCTTTCGCACTGCGCGAAGAGAACGCGCGGCTGAAGTTGGCGCTGGGCGAGCGCGGCGCGTCGCTGCGGCCTGGCGCAGCACTGGGGGGGCACGGCGCGGAGCCAGATGAGTTGCTGCCGCCGCCGCCGATCTCGCCGGATGGCGCTGAGACCTTCGACGTTGCCAAGTTCACGAATGCCGATCGCGCGTTTCAGGTGTTCCTGGCCTACATCGCGACGATGCTCGACAAGGGGCCCGCCGGCCATCTCGAGCTCTTGGCCACCATCAGTGCGACCGTCTTCGACTCCCGCGGTTCGAAGCAGACGATGCAGCTGGTCGGCGGCGAGGAGCGAGCCGCGCGCTTCAAGTACCCACTGCTGCGATTCGCGATGAACCGTGAGGGTCAGGTGGCGGATCTCACGGAGACCGTGTTCAAGACGATGGCCCGGGAGCCGCAGAAGCTGGCGGCGCTGGATCACGACTTGCTGCAGTTGTTCACCGACGATGTCGCGATCATGTTGCCCGGCATCGTAGGCCCGACGCGCATGGAGCGCTTCCGTACCTACGCCCGCGAAGTGCTCGCCGCGCCGCTCGAGCAGCAGCCCGGCTCGGTCCAGCGCGTGCGACGTGACATCCAGCAGGCGATGGCATCGTGGTCGCCGCCCCTCTCGCCCGAAGAGGCGTTGGCGCGCCTCCAACAGGGCGGGCTCTCGCCGGAGGAATCCCTCGCGCTTCTCCAGCGCCTCGAGCCGGGTGCGCTGGCCCGGATCGACATCGACTGCCTCGTCGGGCCGTTGCTCGAGCGCGATCCCTGGCAGGTGATCTCGTTCCTCGCGCAGGCCAAACTCGATGACGGCACGCGCGGGCGACTCGACGGGCGCATCATCCAGGGCGCGGTACAGGGCAGCCTCAATCAGGCAGTGCTCAACTACTGGCTCCGCCACACCGCGCGCACCGGCTTTCCCGAGGCGCGGGAGTTTATCGAGCGAGGCCTGCAGCAGAGCGCCCGGGAGGCGGCGGGCGCGTTCCTCCTCACGGCCCTGGGTCTCCAACCCGCGCCGCCCGCGGACTGGATCGCCTGGGCGGAGGAGCGCTACGAGTTCACCGAGGAGGTGCGCGTGGTCCTTCTCAAGCGCCGCGGGGGGAAGTAGCGGTGTATGCGCTCACCTCCCGCGTCGAGCGGACGTGCGGCTTCCTGGATGCTCGGTCCCGCACCGCCATCCGCTCCTCGAGTAAAGGACTACCGTCGCCCCAGAAACCCGATCCCGTTCGAGCGAACCCTGATCCTGCCTCCGGTTGCGTCCCTGCCGCTGGATTCGGTCTCGTCCCTTCGAAGAGGGGTGAACGCCTACGTAGCCGTGTATGCGCTCACCTCCCATACGCGGCTACGCCGCGTATGGGGGGGCAGCCGGCGAGGACGACGCGGGGTAGGGCCCCCGCGAGGACGACGACGGCAATCCCACGCCCCGCATCCACGAAGCCGCACGTGCTCGGCGGGACAGGTGAGCGCCTACGTAGCCGTTCGCTGGGGCCCGCAGAGGCCTCCGACCGCGGGCGGGCTACCCTCACGGGGTGATGGACGAAGTCGACGACCTGCCGGATGAGTTCGACGAGGACGCCCTCGACGGACCCGCTGCGCCTGACGATTCGGATGAGGGTGACCTCCCGGAAGAGGGCGACCTCGTGGACGACGGGCCGCCCGTGCTGCCGCCGGTCATCGTGATCGTTGGCCGACCCAATGTCGGCAAGTCCACGCTACTGAACGCCCTGGTCGGCAGTCGCATCGCGATCGTCGAGCCGACCCCCGGTGTGACGCGCGACCGCGTGGGCGTGCTCTGCACCCTGGCCGACCGCACCTGCGAGGTCGTGGATACGGGCGGCGTCGGCATCGTCGACCGGCAGGGCCTCGAGGGCCACGTCGAGTCGCAGATCACGGCCGCGGTCGAGGTGGCTGACGTAATCCTCTTTGTGGTGGACGCCCGCGAAGGGCGCACCCCGCTCGATGAGCGCGTCGCGTTGTTGCTGCGCCCGCACAGTGACCGCGTCATGCTCATCGCCAACAAGGTCGAGTCGGACCGCGTCGAGTGGAACCTCGGCGAGTTCCAGACGCTCGGCTACGGCGACCCGATGCGCATCTCAGCGCAAGAGGGTTTGTACCTCCGCGACCTGGAGGACACCCTCGCCCTACGCCTACCCGCAGGGCCGACCACGCCCGTGCGCATGGCGCCCCCCGACATGCGCCTGGCCGTCGTCGGCCGCGTGAATGCGGGCAAGAGCACCCTCGTGAACGCCCTGGTCCGAGCCGAGCGCATGATCGTGAGCGAGGTGCCGGGCACCACGCGCGACTCGGTGGACATCCGCTTCGAGCGCGACGGCAAGCGCCTGACGATCATCGACACGGCGGGCATTCGCAAGGAGCGCAGCGTCAGCGGCTCCGTGGAGTTCTACGCGCAGCGGCGCGCCGAGAAGGCGATGCGCCGAGCCGACGTCACGCTGCTCGTTCTGGATTCGAGCACCGACACAGCCCGCCTCGATCGCCAAATCGCGGGCTACGCGGCCGAGCAGTTCCATCCCATTGTGATCGTCGCCAACAAGTGGGACTTGATGTCGCGCGAGGGCGTCAAGTCGCGGCAGTACCTGGCCTACCTCGAGGAGCACCTCTCCGGGTTGCCGTACGCGCCCATCGTCTTCACGAGCGGCGTGCGCGGTCGCAACGTCGAGAAGGTGCTCGAGGTCGCGCATCGGCTGTTCCTGCAGGCCTCCACGCGCGTGTCGACGGCTGAGGTCAACCGCGTGATCGAACGCGCCTACACGCTGCGCAAGCCGCGCCAGCGTCAGGGGCGCATCGGTCGGATCTACTACGGCAGCCAGGTGTCAGCTCACCCGCCCACCTTTACGCTGTTCGTCAACGACCGCTACCTCTTCACCAACGACTACATCCGCTATCTCGGAAACCGCTTCCGTGAGGACCTGCCGTTTCCCGAGGTGCCCATTCGGATCTGGCTCAAGAACCGCGAGCGCTCGCCGTCCAAGAACAAGAAGAACGACTGACGCCATGCTTCGAATCGCCGCGCCGCTCGTACTCCTGCTTGCGCTCGTAGGCTGCGGCGAGCCGCCGGCGCCGCAGGGCGCCCCCGGGCCGCTCGCTACGGAGTTCGGCGAGAACCCGGCGCGGTTGAATCTGGGGACCGCCGAGGCGACCGTCCAGCCACCCGCCGGTCGCTGGCTCTCCCTAGAGAGTTCGCCAGCCCCCGCGCAGTGGCACGAGCGTCTCACGCACCCTGAGAACGGTGTCGTGCTGCAGGCTTCGGTGTTTCCTGTCCAGGGTTCGCGCGAAGCCCCGCGCGAGCTGGCGCGGGCCATCGATACCTTCGTGCGCGCCCTGGGCACCGACGGCTTCGGTCAATCGCAGCGCGAGGTGGGCCTCGTTCTGGGCGCCCCGGTGGCGTCAGCCGCGTTCGTCGCCATGGTGAACCACGCGCAGGTGAACGGCCGCGCGCGGCTGATCTTGATCGACGCCGAGACCTGGGCGCTGGCCATCGGCGTGGCTCCGGCCGTCGCGGAGCCTGCCGTCCAAGCGCTCGTTGCGACCTACGTGGCGAGTCTCGAGCCGACGCAGGCGACGTTCTACGACCCAACCTTTGCGGTGGAGGAGGAGCTGGCCGCGGCCGTCGTCGCGGTGCCCGGCGAGCAGCCGGTCACGGCTCGGGACATCGCGGCCGTGCAACTCGCGATCGAAGTGGGGACGGGCGTGCGGTTCCCGGTTCGCGCGCAACCGGCGCTGCGGGCAGCGCTCGCTGAGGAGGCGCGCTTGGGCCAGCCGCTGGCGCGCGCGGCGTTCCGCGAGATCGGCGCGACGATCGCGAGCACCACGGAGATGCCGGCCGAGTCGCGTGAGGCCGGCCTGCGCACGCTCGGGCAGCGCATCCTCCAGCAGATCCTAGAGCGCTCGGCGGCGGGCTACGCGCCCGCGGCGAACTACCAGGCCGCGTGGTCCGCGCTCGGTCGCGCGCTCGTCGGTACCGAGGAGGCGGGCGTTTCCGCCGCCTCAATTCACACGCTGCACGAGATGTCGGCCTTCTTGGCCTCGATCGCATCGAACGGTGTCGTGGCGGTGCGCGACGACGGGATCGAAGCGGTCCGCGAGCGGGTGGAAGCCGGCTGGGCCGCGGGGGATGCCGACGAACGCGAGGCGTTCGTCCAGTCAGGGCGCCAGTGGGCCGCGCTGCGCTACGCGTGGGATCACGCGGAGCCCGCAGCCAAGTTTGCGTTCCGCCAGGCGGTCGTCGCCGCGCTTGCCGCGGAGGGCGACCGGGCCACGGTCGAGGCACTCGCGGACGATCGGGCCTTGCTGGGCTGGATGGACGCACACGCCGCCGAGGGTCCTGAGCACCTCCGTCGAGCGCTCGACCTGGGGCGCACGACCCGCCAGGCACTGCTGGCGCGCCTCGGGGTCGAGGCCGCCGGCTACCACGTCGGCTGGTAGGATCCCCGCGGCCCGCGCCTCCCGGCGCGCCGCGGAGGGATTCCATGGGTCGTCTCGTTTGGTTGCCGCTTGCCCTGCTCTTCCTCGCGGCCGGTGCCTGCGGACGGGACGAGGAGTCCGTGCCCGTCGTGCTGAAGGTCGTGTTGCATCACGGCAACAACAGTCGGCCCTACATGCCGCTGCCTGAGGAGGTCGCCAAGCAGATCAAGGGCGCCCTCGCCCCCGTGGGCATCGAGGTGGAGATCCGCAAGGTCGAGTGGACGCCGTATCTCGACATGGTGCAGAACGGCGAGCACGAGATGGCGCTGCTCGGCTGGTCGGCCGACGTGCCCGACGCGGACAACTTCCTGCACGTACTGCTCCACAAGGACAACGCACGCCCCGGCAGCGCCAACAACATCAGCTTCTACACCTCCGACGAGGTCAGCGCGAAGCTGTCCGAAGCCCGCCGAATCGGTGACCAGGCCCGCCGCGAGGTGCTCTACCGCGAGGCCCAGGAGATCATCTTCCGCGACGTCCCCATGGTGCCGCTCGTCTTCACCGAGCGCATCATCGCGCACCGCAACACCTTCGCGCCCATCGGACTGGAGCCCGTGACGCATCCGGTTCTGCGGCGCATCGCCCAGCCGAAGGACGGCACGCTCATCTACCTGCGCGGCAACGACTCGAAGAGCCTAGATCCCGGCGACGTCACCGATGGCGAGAGCAGCAAGGTCGTGGAGCAGGTCTTCGACCAGCTCCTGCGTTTTAAGCCCGGCACGGTCGAGGTGGAGCCCTCCCTCGCGACGGGCTGGACGCACGACGACGACCGCAAGACCTGGCGCTTCACGATCCGTACCGGCGTGACGTTCCACGACGGCACGGCGCTCGACGCCGCGGCCGTGGCGGGCGCCTTCGAACGGCAGCGCGACCCCGCGCATCCGCACCATTTCGACGACGGCGTGTGGGCCTACTGGAAGGACCTCTTTGGTTTCGTCGAGCGCGTCGAAGTCGGCGGCCACGCCATGGAGGTCGTCTTCCGCTGCAGCGAGGCGGCCCCGCCGTTCTTCCTGCAGATGCTGGCGGCATTCAACGCCTCGATCCCCTCGCCGGCGGCTCTCACGAAGTTGGGCAAGGAGTTCCGGCGCAAGCCCGTCGGTACGGGGCCCTTTGCGTACGCCGACTGGCGCTCGGGCGAAGAGATCAAGCTCGTGCGCAACGAGGCGTACTGGGATGGCGCGCCGGCCCTGGCCAGCGTGTTGTTTCGCGTGTCGGAGAACCCGACGATTCGCTCGACCCGGTTGTTGGCCGGCGAGCAGGCCGATCTGATCGACAACATCGATCCGCAGACCGTGGCGGAGATTGACGCGCATCCCGACGCGACCCTCGTTCGCTCACCCGGCCTCAACGTCGGCTATCTCGCCATGAACACACAGAAGGCGCCGTTCAACGACCCGCGCGTGCGGCAGGCCATCGCGCTGGCGCTCTCGAAGCCGCGCATTGTGAAGTTCGCCTACCAGGGGCTGGCCGTGCCGGCCGCCACGCCGGTCCCGCCGACCATCGCGGGGCACCACGAAGGACTCGTGAGCCCGGAGCGGGATGTGGCCAAGGCGCGCGCGCTGCTGAAGGCCGCGCTGGGCAAGTAGACATGCTGATCTTCGCGCTGCGCCGGCTGCTGCTCGCGGTCCCGCTGCTGCTGTTCGCCTCGTTCCTCGTGTTCGCCATCGTGACGGCGTTCCCCGGCGATCCGTGCCGCGAGAAGCTGGGGCCGCGTTCGAACCCGGAGGCGCTGCAGACCTGCCGAACGAATCTCAATCTGGACGGCTCGTTCCCGGAGCGCTACGGCAACTTCATGGGTGGCCTGGTGCAGGGGGACCTGGGCGAGGACATCCATACGGGTGAGCCCGTCGGGCGCGAGATCTGGTTGCGATTCCCGGCGACGGTGGAGTTGGCGCTGTTCGCCCTTCTGCTCGCGTTCATCCTCGGGTCGTGGATCGGGACGAAGTCGGCGCTGAGGCCGGGTTCGTGGATCGATGCGCTGGGCCAGTTGGTGAGCCTGGGTGGCGTCTCCATCCCCGTGTTCTGGCTCGGCATGCTCATGATCGCGCTCTTCGGCGTGAAGCTCGGCTGGCTGCCCTTTAGCGGCTGGTCCGGCGATGAGATCGGCCCGGGCATCGACTACGCCACCGGCTTCTACTTCACGGAATCCCTCGTGCGGCTCGAGTTCGGCGCCGTGTGGAACGCGTTGCGGCATCTCCTCCTGCCTGCCGTCGCGTTGGCCACGATCCCGCTCGCGACGATCACGCGCATGACGCGCAGCGCCGTGCTCGAGGAGGTGAGCAAGGACTATGTCACGACGGCCCACGCCAAGGGGGTGCCGCAGCGCCAAGTGATGCGCAAGCACGTGCGCCGCAATGCGCTCATCCCCGTCATCACCATCACGGGCCTGCAGCTTGGCACGCTGCTCTCGGGCGCCGTGCTGACCGAGACCGTGTTCAGCTGGCAGGGCATGGGCACGTACATGATGGCGAGTGTGAAGGCGCGCAGTTACCCCGCGATCATGGGCTGCATGCTGCTCTTCGTCCTCATCTTCGTCCTGGTGAACCTGCTCGTGGACTTGCTCTATCACTGGATCGATCCCCGCATGCGGGGAACAAGCTGATGGCCGCCGTGAAGATGCAAGCAACCCGGGGCCAGAAGATCTGGCGCTCGCTGCGTCGCGACAAGGGCGCGGTCGTGGGCGCCGTCCTGATCGGGCTGGTCGTGCTGATGGCCGCAGGCGCGGACCTCGCGCCGTGGGGCCCGGCCGAGATGGACTGGGACGTCAGCATGGACGCAGACGCGCCGACCGTGCTCCCGCCGTCGGCCAGGCACTGGCTCGGTACCGACCGCACGACCTACGACGTGTTCTCGCGGCTGCTCTACGGCGCGCGGCTCTCGTTGCTCACGGGCCTCGCCGCGGTGGCCCTGGCGTTGTTCCTCGGCGTTCCGCTCGGCGCGCTGAGTGGCTACGCGGGCGGCTACGTCGATAGCGTCATCATGCGCGCGGTGGACGTGATGCTCGCGTTCCCGAGCATCGTGCTCGCCATCGCGATCGCGACGATCCTCGACCAGCGCTCCGTCACGACGGTGATCATTGCGGTGGGGGTCGTGAACGTGCCCACCATTGCGCGCCAAGTGCGCGCGTCGGTGCTGCAGGTGAAGTCGCAGGAGTTCGTCGTCGCGGCTCAGGCCATGGGGCTCGGGCCCGTGCGCATCCTCATGCGCCACGTGCTGCCCAACTGCCTCGCGCCGATCATCGTGCTCTCCACGCTGGGCGTGGGCTACGCCATCCTCTCGGCCGCGGGCCTCAACTTCCTCGGGCTCGGACCGGAGCCCACGGTGGCCGAGTGGGGCGTGATGCTGACAGACGGCTACAGCTACGTCTTGCAGGACCAGCAGTGGGTGGTCGTACCCCCGGGTGCTGCCATCGCGGTGACCGTGCTGGGCTTCAACCTCGTGGGCGACGGGCTGCGCAAGGCGCTCGATCCGCGGGCCCGCTAGGCGCTCAGGCCTGCGATTCTGGGCCTTCTGCGCGCGGCGCGAGCCCTTCCGGCCTAGGCCTCGGCCCCGCCGCGTGACGACCGGATGACCGCTGCGCGCGACCATGCGGGCATGAAGACCACGCCCTCATTGTTGGCTCTCGCGGCCGCGCTACTCGCTCTGGCCCTCACCTCGGGCTGCACGTCCGGGGGCACGATCTCCGCCGGCGGCATCCTGGCTCGGGAAGACAGCAGCGGTGCGGCGTCCGATGGCTTCCCGGCGCCGAGCCAAGAGATGGTCTGGAACGCGGCCATGGCGGTGGTGCGGGATGCGGGCTACGTGCCCGATCCGAATCTGTCGAGCGCCGACGGCGGAGTCGTCGAGACCCGCTGGCGCACCAAGTTGCACCCGTTCTCGGGCATGGGCACGCGCGAACGCGTGACGGTGCGTATTCGCAAGGTCCCCAAGAAGCTGAGCTACTTCAAGCTCGAGACGAACGTGCTGGCTCAGGCCAACGACAACATCAAGGACCCGGGCAATCCGATCTCCGCGGAGTGGACTGAGGGCAAGCGCAACCCGCTCGTTGAGAACATGATCAACCAGCGCGTGGAGTTGATGTTCCTCAAGGGTGACGCGAGCAATGAGTACCGGCGCAAGCAGGGACTGCCGGGCAAGACCGACCCGCGTCTCGTGACGCCCGACGAGCCCGTCCCGGAAGAGGGTTTCATCCCCGGTTTCCCGCCGATCAAGTAGCGCTTACCGCGACTCGTAGGGGGCGCGTCGCGTTCGAGTCCTGCGCCCTAGAATCCGGCGCAGTCGAGCCCGGCGTAGACGACCCAGCGTTCGGCGCGCGTACGCGTGAATACGAGCGTGGCGGGGCGGGATCCGCGCGCGCGCAGAGCCGAGCGCCATGCTTCTGCGCGTGCGTCGATGCCGCGCTTGCGGATCGTGAGCGAGCCGACGTCGTGCGCGTCGAGCCACGCCTGCACGCTCCGCTTGTCCGCCTTCAGAACCGCGTGGACGGGCACCCAGTGCCCGGGCGCGGCGTCCACCTTCGCCGGTCCCACCAGATAGGCGCCGTCGGGGTGTACCGGCGTCAGACCGTCGCGCGCGGCAAGGTCGCCGAGGAGCCCCGCTCGCATCACCGTCACATCCGGGTCGAGCAGCCAACTGCCCTCCGTGGGATCCGTGGCCGGCGGGAGCGCCACCCCGTCGCCCTCGACGTACGTGCCCCCCGGCAGGGCCAGGGCGCGACGGGCCGGCAGCCCCTCCCAGGCGCCGACCCAGAGTCGCCACTCGCGGGCCCGCCCGCCCAGCGAGACGTACTCGCTCGGACCCGAGATCGGCAGCGTGCCCTCCAGGACGGGCGGCAACTTCACCAGCACCCGCTCGAACCTGGCGAGTAGCGCCGGCCAGGTGTCGGCCGGGGGCGAGAAGGCCGTGGGGTCGCGGGTGCGGACACCCTCAGGCCGGCGCTCCGGATCGAAGTACGCGAGCGCGCCCTGCAGCGTGACCGTCCGCACGTCTTCTTCGCGGACGGTCACGCGCGCGCTCACCTCCAGCGCCTGCGCGTTGAACCGGAGGCACGCGGCGCGCGCCGGATCGTGCTCGTAGGCCGTCACCGTGTGCCCCGCGAGCGCTGTGGCCAGGGCGTCGAACCCCACGCCAGCGCCGAGATCCGTCACGTGGGCGCCAGTTGGCCAGCGGGTCGCGCGCTCCGCGGCGACGGGCCAAGCCGTGGCTTGTTCCAGGGCCTCGGGCGTGAACAGGAGCGCTTCGGCGTGCGGGCAACGCGCTGCCGCGCGGACGCGCAGATCGTCTTGGGTCAGGGCCGCGCGGATCTCCTCGGCCGAACCTACGCCGGCCATCGCCGCCGCGCGGCGATGCAGGGGCAGACTGCGCGCCTCGCGCGCGAGCCCGAGAGCGGCGGCGCCGCGCGTGCTCGCCAGAAACTCGATGCGCTGAACGTGCATGGCAAGGCTCATCCGTATCCGCTCACCTCATTCCGAAGTGGAGAAGCCGACTCGGCTGGCTCAACCCCGTCCGGAAGCAGGAT